>DATJOH010000353.1:0-5474 GCA_035507235.1 Acetobacteraceae bacterium | reverse complement strand
ACGATCTGCGCAATGCGCGGCCCGATTTCCGTCGGGTCCTTGCTGGCCGCTACCTGTGGCCCGTGCTGCCAGCTTTCCATCACCGCATAGCCATATCCCCATGCCTCGAACACGCGGCCGCTGACATCTTTCGCCTCCGGGCTGCAGAGCCAGGCCACGAGCGCGGCAATCCAGTCCGGGTTGCGCAGTTCGAGCTGCTCCGGCGTGTATTCGCGCAATCCCTCGGTCATGCGTGTATTGGCGCGCGGGGCGATGGCGTTCACCGTCACGCCAATCCGCGCCAGTTCGCGTGCCGCGAGTTGCGACAGTGTGGCAATACCGCCCTTTGCCGCGGCATAATTCGCCTGGCCGATGTTCGCGAACAACGCCGAATGCGATGTGGTATTGATCACGCGCGCATCGACCGCGGCGCCTGACTTCGCTTGCAGGCGCCAGTAATTCGCCGCGTGGTGCATGGGCGCGAAGGTGCCTTTCAAGTGCACCCGGATGACGATATCCCACTCTTCCTCGCTCATATTCACCAGCATCCGGTCGCGCAGAATGCCCGCATTGTTGATGAGTATGTCCAGGCGGCCATACGTATCCACGGCCTGCTGCACCATCTCCTGCGCCTGGGTCCAGTTGGAGACGTCCGCGGTGTTGATTGCGGCCGCGCCGCCCTCGGCCTCGATCGCCGCCACAACTTCCTCCGCGGGCGTCTCGTCGGCACCGATACCGCCGGCTGACGAGCCGAGATCGTTCACGATCACCTTGGCGCCATGCCGCGCAAGCATCAGGGCGTAGGACCGACCGACGCCGCGGCCTGCACCGGTCACGATCGCGACCCGGCCTTCCAGCAGGCTCATTTTCGTTCCTCCCGCATCAATTAGTACTAAAGAATACCGTAGGCGCGCTCACCATATCGAGGTCGGCCGGAATTGCAAGCCGCTGGCATATCATGTGCCAGCGCATTGCCAGCCAGCCGGACTTCCGCATAGTTGTACCAATTCAGCAAAGGAGGGGCGGCCAAATGGAAGCGATCAGGGGCGCCGTCGCGCTCGTCACCGGCGCCGCAAGCGGCATTGGCCTCGCCATCGCTGAAGCGCTGGCCGATGAAGGCGCTGCCGTCATGCTTACTGATATCGATGGCGACGGCGCCGAAGCGCGTGCCGCCGCGCTACGCGCCCGTGGCGTGCAGGCGGAGGCAATGGCGCTCGACGTCACCGATCCTGCCGCCTGGGAAGCGGTGCGGGATGGCGTCACGAGCCGCCTCGGGCCGGTGCGCATTCTGGTGAACAATGCAGGGGTGTTTGCAGGCGCCGGCCCGGTCGAACGGATCGACCCGGCGGTGTGGCGCTGGATGTTTGCCGTAAACGTGGATGCCCACCTGCACGCGCTGCGCAGCATCCTGCCGGGCATGAAAGCCGCCGCCTTGCCGTGCCATATCGTCAATACGGTTTCGCTTGCCGGGCTTGTCGCAATCCCCGGCACCGGCATTTACAACGCCAGCAAATTCGCGGCCCTGGGTTTGGCGGAAACGCTGCGCTTCGAACTGCAAGGCACGCAAATCGGTATAACGGTGCTCTGCCCCGGCATGGTGGCGACGGAACTCGCGAAGACCTCGCACACGCACCGCCCTGCCGGCACGCGCGAGGACGAGGCGGCGCGTGACGCCATGGCAACGGCACTGAGTCGCGGCATGCCGGCGGCGGCGATCGGGCGGCGCGTCGTGCAAGCAATCAAAGCAGACGAATTCTACGTCATCACGCATCGCGACTATAAGCCGGTGCTGCAGCGCATCGGCAACAACCGCGCCGCCGCCTGCGACCGCCCGGCTGACGCCGCCTATCGCGAAAATATGGAAATGCTCACCCAACTTTATGGTTTGGCCGAAGGTGAAGGCGAGACCAGACGTAAGCCTGCGTCCGATTGATGGTTGCCATCCTGGCGTGCTTATCGTATGCGCGCTTACTAAGTGCGAAACCGGAGGAGACCCGATGCGCCCCAGGCAAGGGCAGGGGAGCTGACCCAGCGTGGATTTTCCGCGCCTGGCTGCCGGTGCAAACCTCGGCATTGCCTTCCCCACCACCATCGAGGCGCTGCTGTCAGCAGGCCCTGATTTTCTTACCCCGGCGTTCCGCGCCACCGGCGCGCTGCCGCGCCATAACGCGGTCACCGCCATTACCGGTTGGCGGGAATTTTTCGGCGGCGGTATGGGGCGCAAGCTCGTGCTGAATGTCCTTTACGACCGCGCGGAACCGCACCTCGCCACCACGCTGTTCGCGAAATTCCCGCGCGATTTCGGCGATCCGCTGCGCGACCTGTTCACGCCGCTGATGGAACCGGAATGCCGCTTCGCCCTGCTTTCGCGGCGCCCCGATTTTCCGATCTCCGTGCCGCGCTGCTATTTCGCCGATTATTGCCGGGATGTGCCGAGTGGCCTGCTCATTACCGAATGCATTCCGTACGGCGTTGCGCCGGTGGAACCGCATTACGACAAATGCGTTGATTACGATCTCGCGGACCCGCTGCCGCACTACCAGGCACTCACCCGTGCCATGGCCGGCCTCGCCGGGGCGCATAAATCCGGCCGCCTTGGCGCCGACATCGATCGCGAATTCCCCTTTGCGCCCGATGTGCAGAAAGCGGGTAGTGCAATCCCCTACACGCCGGAGACGCTTGCGGAAAAGCTTGCCGTGTTGCGCTGCTTCGCGGATGAGGCGCCAAACCTGTTCGAGCCGCAATTGCGCGACCCAATGTTCCTCACCGCATTCTGCGCCGAGGCACCGCTGGTGCTGCAGAAGGAAGCCGCTATTCGCGACCGGCTGAACACACGGCCGGACGAAGTGGCACTGTGCCACTGGAACATGAATCTCGACAATGCCTGGTTCTGGCGCGACGGCATCGGCAACCTGCAAACCGGGCTGCTTGACTGGGGCAGCGTGGGCCAGATGAATCTCGCCCAATCCTTCTATGGCATGAGCTGTGCCGCGGAAACCGGCTTCATCGCCGAACACCGCGGCCAGCTCATCGATCTTTTCGTCGCCGAATACGCGGCACGCGGCGGACCGGCACTGTCGGCATCCGATTTCGCCGATCAGGTGAAGATCGCGACAGCGCTGTTGGGCATCGCCTGGATTCTCGACGCGCCGTCCCTGGTGCAAACCGAACTGATCGAATACCGCTCGCTCACCGGCCGCACCGATCCCCGCCTGCGCGGCAACTTCCTCGCCCGGGCGCAACTGCAACTTCTCATGGTATTCCTGAATGACTGGCGGGTCGGCAACATCGGCGCGCTTCTCGCCGGCCTGCCAGGTTAGCCCACATCAAACGCGCGCATGGAACGGGAGGTTGCAATGTCTGGGTGTGTGGTAACCGGCGCCAATGTTTTCGTCTCCCGCTGGTTCGTGAAGCCTGAATGCCGGGAAGAATTTTCCACGCGCTTCAACGCGCTCTGGCAGCCCATGCGCGCGCAGCTCGAACAGGCGGTGCATTTCGTTTTCTACGGCTGGGGCCGGGACAGCAACGAATTCGTCGCCATCGAATCCTGGAAGGATGAGCAGGCCGTCGCCGCCTTGCGCCAGAGCGACTTCTTCAAGCAATCGGTCGCTCCGCTCATGGATCTCTGCAGCCGCGACATGGAAATGACCCTCTATGCCGGCATCGATGCCCCGCGGGACTGGCTGTTCGCCACGTATCCCGCCGGCCCCTCTACAGTACACCCGCACGGCACGCGCCATGGCGCGGTATTTCAATGATCGGGAATATTGCCCTACCGCGTATGGCATACTAGCCAATAACATCACAAACCGGGGGCTCATACGGTCCCGCGTAGCATCATCACCGCCCGCCGAGGGAAGACATCGTCATGGCCACTGAAATCCTGCTGCCGAAGCTCGGCTTTTCCATGAACGAAGGCGTGTTGACGGAATGGCTCGTCGCCGATGGCGGCAATGTTGCCGAAGGCGAGCCCCTCTTTGCGCTGGAAAGCGAGAAATCCATCCAGGAGATCGAGGCCTCCGCCTCCGGCACGCTGCGTATCATCAAGCAGCCGGGCGAAACCTATCTAGTGGGTACGGTACTTGGTGAGATTGTCTGATGCTGACTTCGGGGAAATAGAATCCTCGACCCAGAAAGGAAGTGTTTCTTTTTTGAAAAAAAGAAACAAAAAACTTTTAACTATTGCTTCCAGCGGTGGGGCCAAATGGGTGGGCTGAGGTGCCGGCCGTAACAAAAAAGTTTTTAAAAAATCATCGCCTTCTACGCCAGCTCTGCCAACATGCCATAAATCGGATCGCTCCGGTCCCGTGCGCCTGGCAGCTTGTAATGCGCCAACTCGCCCTGATCGAATATGTGCGTGGTCAAGCCATTGCGGTTCCACTCATTGGTCACCCGCCGGCGCGCGATTTTCCATACGCCATCCCGCCGTTCGAACCGGTCCAGATACCGGCCGCCGCAGCTATTCTCGTGTTCGCGGTTCAGCGTGCTGGCGTGCTCCGCCGCGCGCGCATAATCCTCGCCGAAGAACGCGCAAATCGGTTCCCAGCCGGCGGGAATACGATGATAGGCGACATAGGTCGATTCAGCGATTGCGATATCTCCAGCAATCGTGATGACGGATTGTGTAACCGTGTGGAAGCCATAGCTGGTTAGCCGACGCAGCCGTTGCACAATGAAATCGGCGAACTCATGCGCGTTGCCTTCAAAGCTGCCATGCAGGTCCACGCCGTCCGGGTGGTAAATGCTGCGCAGCAAATCGGCGTCCAGCCGGTCGATTGCCCGGCAATAGACATGCACCACCTGTTCAATTTCCTGCCTGTCGCACACCTCACGCAGCCGGGCTGCTTCATCCCTCACCGCATCCTCCCGTTCCAGGCTTCTCGTTCTGACCAAGGCGCCGCGTCCGCATGGCAACTTGGCGCAATTGCCATCATCAAGTAAGCTAGCACACTTTAGCGCCATGGGGAGTTCTCGGCAATGGATCAGGCCCGCTACAGCGCCCTTCGCTTCGAACGCGCCGGCCGCGTGCTCACCATCACCATGGACCCGGGGCACAAAGCCAATATCGTCACGCGTCGCCTGCACGATGAAATGGCGCAGGTATTCCACGAGGCCGCCGAGGACCCGGAGAGTGACGTCATCATCCTCACCGGCGCGGGCAGCGTATTTTGCGGCGGCGGCGACATGAACTGGCTGCGCGACGATCTCACCAACGGCTTTGCCCCATTCGCCGTCGAAAGCCTGGTCATGAAGCGCATCGTGCAAGGCCTGGTCGATTGCCCGAAGCCGGTGATCGCGCGCGTGAACGGCGATGCCATGGGCTTCGGTGCCTCCGTGGCGCTTCTGTGCGATGTGGTCATTGCGGTGGAGACGGCGCGTTTCGCCGACCCGCATGTGCGGGTGGGGCTGAGCGCCGGCGACGGCGGCGCCGTTATCTGGCCCCAGCTCATCGGTTTTGCGAAGGCCAAACATTACCTGCTCACCGGCGAGCCGCT
>DATJOH010000352.1:0-2152 GCA_035507235.1 Acetobacteraceae bacterium | reverse complement strand
AGCGGACCGTCAATGCCCTGGCCGCGCCGATAGTGGCATATGGCCTGGCTGATGGCGAGAATGTGGTTTTCGTTGAAGGCCGTGTCGAAGGCGGATCCGCGGTGGCCGGAGGTGCCGAAGGAGACGCATTGAGCGGGGATGGCGGGGTCGGGAATGCCGGTGAAATAGGCGGTGATCAGCCGCGGTATGTCGACCAGTAGGGACGGGGCAGCTTGCTTGCCTGGGGACGCGCTCCGGCCGTCGGGCATTCAGGTGTTCCTTTCAGGGGAGAACGACGAGTTCTCCATAGCAGCGACGATAGGAGAAGGAAGGCCAAAGATGCCTGGTTCTTCGACCTAGGAAACACCGCAGCGGTGGCGGCGCGAGCACGAATAGAGAGCGAGGCTTTTCCTGCTTCTTGGCAACTGCACAGGTGGGGCGAAAAGGAGAACAACAGGAAAGGACTTCTTTTCTGAAGAAAAGAAGCAAAAGACTTTTATCAATGGCATCCAACAGCCAGTCCAACCCGGTGGATTCGGATGCTACCCGAAACGGATAAAAGTTTTTTGCTTCTTTTTTTCAAAAAAGAAGCCTTCCTTCCTGCTGTGCGCCGCGAGCCGAGGCGGCTTGCGGTGCGTCACGCCATGGGTGAAGAGGCGTCCGACCCCGACCGGACGATCGGCACCCATTGCACGACACCCATCCTGCCTGCCGCCGCGACCAGCCCCGAGGGGGGGCACAAATCACCATGTTTCTGGTGCCGCTCGCCTGCGCCGCCATAGCTGTTCTGTTCGTGCGCGCCGTGCTGGGATTCCAGTTTCCCGTGCCCTGGCCCGATGAAACCGGCTTCGTGGCGCCGGCCTTCGACTTCGCCCGCACGGGCAGCTTTTTCGATCCTGGCATGAACCCGGACCGCGTGGTGATGTGGATGCCACCGGGTTACATGGTGGTTCTGGCCCTGGTGTTCCGCGTACTGGGCTACGGGTATGGCCTCGCGCGCTGGGTTTCCGCACTGTGCTCCTTGGTGGCGCTCGCGCTTGCGGCACGGTTGGCGTGGCGGCTGACCACGGGCTGGCGGCGCGCCCTGGCGGGCTGGGCCGTTGGGCTCGCGTTCCTGAGCCCATACGCGCTGGTCGATGCGAACATCGCTCGCATGGAAATGCTGTTCTGCTGCATGATGCTCCTGGTCCTCACGGCGCTGGTGGCCGGCCGGCCGTATGTGGCGGCGGCGCTGCTGGCGCTGGGTGCGATCGTACATTTCAATGCCGTCTATTTCGCGCCGCTTGTGCTAGCCGACTTCGCGGCGAGAGGCGGTAGCAGGCGGCTGGCGTGGCCGAAGCGGCTGGACATCGCGGCGCTGGCCGCCGCTTTCGTTGGCATCGCGTTTTATGGCTCGCTCATTCTCGGCAACCGGCATGGTTTTGTTGCGGATATGGGATTTCAGTTCAGTCTCAAACGATTTTACGGCCAACATGATCCGGCGCACCCGGCATGGGTGATGCTCGCCGGAATCCTTCTCGGTGGGGCGCTTGTGTGGCAGCGACGCAGGTGCGATGCCGCGGCGTTGACGGCTTTATGCGGTGTCGCATTTCTGGTGATGGCACATTACGGCCATGAGATTTGGTACGATTATGGGCGGGTGTTGGGCTGCGCGCTGCTTGCGGTGGGCGCGCTGGCGGAGCAGGATACGATGCCGAAGCCGTTTTGGACGGTGTGGACCGGTGCCGGCCTCGCATTAACGACCGTGGCTCTCGGGCTGCATGTCACGCCGGCCATGGCGGCGCTGCGGCCACGCCTCGCCATGCTGCATCGGAACATCGTCGCACCGACGGACATCGCCAAGGTGCGCGCCTTCATTGCAACCTTGCGGCCGGGCGCGACCGTGGATTTCGGCTGGACCGGCATGGAACTGTTCTTCCTCGATGATCTCGCGCGCGTCGGCGCGCGGTGGACCATCGCACGGCATAGCGTGACGCAGGTCTGGCCGCTGCGCGCCGCGGATTGGCGTGTGGTGTGCGACAGCAGCGAGTGGCCCGCGATGCTGTTGCGATTCGATATCGACCATCCGCGCCATGGCGTCGATGACGGCTGCCGGATTTTTCCCGGAGCGACGCATGCTGCAAATTGAGCTCGCGGCGACGGCGTTGCGCGGCAGCGGCCTCCCCGGTTTCCT
>DATJOH010000351.1:0-3630 GCA_035507235.1 Acetobacteraceae bacterium | reverse complement strand
CACGCCGCTGATGCGCACGCCCTCGCAAGCGAGATAATGCTGCACCCACATGGGCGAATTGCGCAGTTCCACGTCGCGCACGTTCACGTCGCGGCATTCGATAAAGCGCAAGAGATAGGGCCGCACCTTGTACGGGCCGTGGAAGGAAGCGCCCTGCCCATCGATCGCGCCTTCACCCTCAAGGCCCACGCCGGTCAGGCCTTCGGCGTAAATCAGGCTCTTGTCGGTATAGGTATCGGTGAACGAGCGCAGCTTGGGAACCATGGGCGGATAATCCTTCAGGTCAGTGCTTCCCAGCAGCGTGGCTCCGTTTTCGAGCCGGAGTCTGACGCGATTGCGCAGCCGGATGGTCCCGGAGCGGTAGACGCCGGGCGCCAGCCGCACGACGCCGCCGCCCGCTTCGCCGCACTTATCCACGGCGGCCTGAATGGCCGAGGTATCGAGTTGCGTGCCGTCTCCCTTTGCGCCGAACGCGCGTGCTTCGAACCAGCCGCCGCCCGCGGCCACCTGCTGCGCCTCGCTGCTGCCCGCCAGGGCCAGTCCGCCGAGCGCCCATGCAAACTCCCGCCGTCTCATAATGTGTTTTCCTCGATTCGCGCAGCCGGCCGCACCAACAGCGCCAGTGCGGCAAACGCCGCGAGCGGCAGAACCGTGGCCACCGCGAATGCCGGTTTGTACGACCAGTGATCCACCAGCCAGCCCACCGCTACGGTGTTCAGCATACCGCCCACGCCCGCCGCAGTGCCGGTCAAGCCGGTCGCCGCGCCCACGCGCTCGCGGCCGAAGAGATCGGCGGGCAGCGTGAGAACATTGGCCGCCCATGCGCTATAGCCGAACGTCACCGCGCTCACTACCGCGATAGCGCCGGCCGCATCCGGCATGTACGCCGCTATGACTCCCAGTGCCATGGCCGCTGCGCTGGCGCCCATTACCGACTTGCGAGCGCGCGTGGCTTCGAAACCGGCGCGCACCAGGCGGCCGGATGCCCACCCGCCCGCGAGGTTCCCCAGGTCGGCCGCCAGGAACGGCACCCACGCAAAGAGGCCGATCATCGCCAGGCTGAAGCCACGCGCGCGGCTCAGATAATCGGGCAGCCAGAAGACGTAGAACCACCACACCGGGTCGCAAAAGAAGCGCGCCAGCATGAGCCCCTGGACGCGCGGGTCGCGCAGCAGTTCCCGCCAATGAGGGCGCAGCACGGCGCGGCCCTTTTCGGCGGCTACCGGCGTGCGGTTGACGGCCAGCCATGGAAGCACCCATAGGAGGCCTAACGCGCCGGTGAGTAGAAAGGCCCATCGCCAGGAGTAGCGGAGGGTGAGAAACGCGATCAGCGGAGGCGCCGCAACCGCGCCGATGGCCGACCCGCTGTTGAAGACGCCCATGGCAAACGCCCGCTCGCGCGGCGGAAACCACTGCTGCACGGTTTTCACGGCACCCGGCCAGTTGCCGGCTTCGCCAATGCCCAGCAGAAACCGGAACACCGACAACTGACCCAGGGACGATGCCGCCGCGTGCAGCGCGCCCGCCGCCGACCACCACAGCATGGCCATGCCCATGCCGCGCCGCGTGCCCACCGCGTCCATGAACCGGCCCGCCAGGCTTTGCCCCAGCGTATACGCCAGTAGAAACGCGAACACGACGCCCGAATACTGCTGCGCGGTCATGCCGAATGTCTGGCGCAGAACGGGCGCGGTGACAGAGAGCACCTGGCGGTCCAGGTAATTCAGCATGGTGGCCAGGAAAAGCAGCGCCGCTACGGCCCAACGCCGGCGTGAGACGGCATGGGCCATCAGAATCCGATGCTGGCGCCGCCGTCCACCGGCAGCACCACGCCGGTGATGAAGCGCGCGGCCGGCGAGCACAGGTACACAGCGGCCCAGCCGATATCGGCCGGCTCGCCGAAGCGGCCCATGGGGGTGCGGCCCAGGATTTTCGCTTTGCGCGCCGGATCCCCGTCCAGCGCCTGGTGCAGCATCACGGACTCAATCCATCCGGGGGCAATCGCGTTGACGCGAATGCCGCGCGGCGCAAGCTCGGTGGCCATGCTGCGGACCATCCCCACGTACGCCGATTTGGCCGCCGAATACGCCACCACCTTGGGCATGCCGATGAGCGCCGTCATCGACGCCATGAAGAGAATGCTGCCGCCGCCGCGCGAGGCCATTTCAGGAACGGCCGCGCGGCTCAGCGAAAACGCGCCCAGCACGTGGGTCTGCAAGACCGCCTGAAACGCCTCTTCCGGCGTGTTCTCGATCTCTTCCTTGAAGTGAATCCCGGCGTTGTTCACCAGGATGGAAATCGGGCCCACGCGCTGGCGAATCCGATGCATGAGTTCCGGCGCTTCCACGCCCCGGGTAACATCAAAGACCTCGTAACGCGCGCGGGCGCCGAGGCGTTCGACCGCCTGCTGCAACACGTGTTCACGCCGGCCGGCGAGCACCGCCGTGGCGCCTGCCGCGATCAGCGCCTGGGCTGTCGCGAAGCCTAACCCGGTGGCTCCGCCGGTGATCAACGCCACCGCGCCTTCAAGCGAAAACGCCGCGGCCGCGGACGGGTCAGGCATGACAGCCGGCCTCGAGCGAAGGAGTGTCCTGGTGTTTGTACATAACGAAATATTCGCGGTGGCCGAGGGCCTCCGGCTTGCTCTGTGCCCCGCCCGCAACCGCCGCCACCATTTCCGCGAGTTCCGCGCCCGCCTGCGCGAGGGTGATTTCGCCTGTCAGAATCCGGCCTGCATCGAAATCCATGTCGTCCCGCATGCGCGCGAACGTGCGGCTGTTTCCCGTCACCTTGATGAGCGGCGCGATCGGACTGCCGATGACGCTGCCCCGCCCGGTGACGAACAACACCACCTGGGAGCCCGCGGCAATCAGGTCCATGATGCCTTCGGTATCGTTCGGATTGGTGTAGCCGAATTGCATGAAGTGCTCGTCGGGAACGCTGTCCAGGATCCACAAGCCCGGCCGCGGCGGATACTGGCCTACGCGAATCACGCCCTGGATGGGCCGCGACCCGCCCTTGGCAAACGCGCCCATACTCTTTTCCTCGATGGTGGTAAGGCCGCCCGCGAAATTTCCCGGCGATACCGAATACTGCTTGACCTCGCGGCAATAACGCACCGCCTTGTCATACGCCGCCGCCAGTTCCTGTTCCGCAACCGCATCGGCAGCGCGCCGGCGCAGCAACTCGCGCAGCCCGATCATCTCGACCGTTTCTTCGAAAACAGCACGGCCACCGCGATCCACCAGCAGGTCGAAAAACGCTCCTACCGCCGGATTGCCGGCCAGCCCCGAAGTGCCGTCCGAACCGCCGCACTCCGCGCCGACGGTGAGATCCGCGATGGTCATGGGGACGTGCACAGCGCGGCTCCGTATCTCATCTCGCATGTGCCGTACGATAGCCTTACCGCGCTCTACGCTGGCGCGCGTACCGCCCTGCTCCTGGATGTAAAACGATTCCGCCGGCCGCCCCGACTGGCGCACCGCCTCGGCGATGCGCGCCGGCTGCGTGTATTCGCATCCCAACCCGACCGCCAGCGCCGCCCCCACGTTTGGATGCCGCGCCAACGCCAGCATCAGCCGGATGGCGTACGCGTTGTCATAGCAGCCCGGGAAGCCGATGACGTGCACG
>DATJOH010000350.1:0-3777 GCA_035507235.1 Acetobacteraceae bacterium | reverse complement strand
GAGGCTCCGTGCCATTCCGCGATGATTGCATCGTACGCGAGCATATCCCAATTCAGGCGCGGTGATCTCCAGGCCACGTATCCCAGGAGAAATTGCAAGCACATGGCGCCGCAGACGGCGACCCACGCCGTGCGGCGGCTGCTAATTATTGCCTTCACTTCACCAAGCGAATTCATGCTTTGCGTCGATACCCAGGCTTTCACTCATGCGCAAAAAAGTGGGGTCTGGGGCCTAAGGCCCCAGCGGGGTCCAGGGGCGGAGCCCCGGCCGCCGGAGGCAAAACTGGGTTCACACACCCAGCCCCATCGCCTGGCGCATAAGCGCGCGTTTCAGCCTCGGCATCCGATGCACCGCGGCGATGCCGAGGTCGCGGGCCAGGCGGATGGGGGGGAAGTTGGTGCTGAACAGGCGGTCTAGGGCGTCGGTGGCGGCCAGCATTGAGATGACATCGATGCGGCGGGCGTTGGCGTAACGGGTCAGGAGCGCCTGGCTGCCGATGTCCTGGCCGGCGGTGTGGGCGGGGATCAGGAGGTCGGCCAGGGCGATGGCGTCGCGGAGGCCGAGGTTGAGGCCCTGGCCGGCGATGGGGTGGATGCCGTGGGCGGCGTCGCCGGCGATGGCGAGGCGGTCGGCGGTGAAACGATGCACGTACATGGCGCTGAGCGGATAGGTCCAGCGGCGGCCGACCGGGCGGACGGCGCCCAGATGGTCGCCGAGGCGGCGCTGGATTTCGTGGCCGAATTGTTCCGGGGAGAGGGCCATGAAGCGCGGGGCGTTTTCGCTGCGCTCGGTCCAGACGAGGGCGGAGAGGTTGGGTTCGGTTTCGCTGCCCGCCATGGGGAGTTGGGCGAACGGGCCGGCGGGAAGGAAATGTTCGAGGGCGATACGGTTGTGCGGATGCTGGTGCGCGATGGCGCAGACGATGGCGCTCTGGTGGTAGGGCCAGCGCTGGGCGGGGATGGAGGCTTCGCGGCGGAGGCGGCTGTCGCGGCCTTCGGCGGCGATGACGAGGCGGGCGGCGAAGGTTTCGCCGGTGGAAAGGCGGATTTCGGCGATTTCGGGGGTGCGGGTGACGGTGGCTTCGGCGGGGGCGAAGAGGTCGATATTGGGCAGGGCGTTCAGGCGGGCGTTGAGCGCCATGCGCAGGGCGCGGGCTTCGATCATCCAGCCCAGCGCAGCACCTGGCTCATTCAGGTCGTTGAAGTCGAAGTGGAGGAAGAGGGGGGAGGCTGGGCGGCCTATCCGGCCGTCGGAGACGCGGATTTGTTCGATCGGGCCGGGCGGCAACGGCAGCGCGTCCCAGAGGCCGGCTTCGGCGAGCAGGCGGCGGCTGCCGGCGGCGATGGCGTAGGCGCGGCCGTCGAAATCCGGGTGCTCCATGGGCGGGAGGGCGGCGCGGTCCACCATGGCGATGCGCAGGCCAGCGGCGGCCAGGCGGCAGCCGAGGGCGCCGCCGACCGGCCCTGCCCCCACAATGCACACATCGTACGCCATCGGCTTGTCCTTCATCTGCTCAAAAAACGGGCAGGAACGGTAAAGGCGAGATAAAAACCCGCTTCCTCGCCCGGCACGTTTCTTGAAAGCCCCTGCCCTCGCCATGCCCGCGTCGGGCTGGTTCAGGAAGGAGTGTGGGGGATGAAGTTGGTGATGGCCATCGTCAAACCCTTCAAGCTCGATGACGTGCGTGAGGCGCTGACACCCTTGGGTGTGCAGGGGCTCACCGCCACCGAGGTGAAGGGATTTGGCCGGCAAAAGGGGCAAACCGAGATTTATCGTGGTGCCGAGTACCACGTGAGCTTTCTGCCGAAGGTGAAGATCGAAGTGGCGGTGACGGCCGATCAGGTGGACGCGGTGGTGGAAGCCATTACGCGGGCCGCGCAGACCGGCAAGATCGGCGACGGCAAGATCTTTGTTCTCGATATCGAGCGGGCCGTGCGGATCCGCACCGGCGAGCTCGATGCGGCCGCCCTCTGAGAGGAATCCCCCCATGATATTGTCCAAACTTCGCAAGCACGCTTGCGTGCTGGCGGTGGGCGCGCTGCTGATGGCAGGCGCCGGCGCCGCGATGGCGCAACCCGCCCCTGCCCCGGCCACGCCGGCTCCGGCGACCGCGGCGCCCACTACCGCGGCGCCTGCCGCAGCTGCTCCTGCCACCGCTGCTCCGGCGGCCGCGGCGCCCGCGCCGGCGGCAACGGCGCCCGCGGCACCGGCCGCGGCCAAGCCGCCGGCCTATAACAGTGGCGATACGGCGTGGATGCTGACCTCCACGGCGCTCGTGCTGATGATGACCATTCCGGGCCTGGCGCTGTTCTATGCCGGCATGGTGCGCAAGAAGAACATTCTCGCGACCGTCATGCAGTCGTTCGCGATCACCTGCCTGGTGTCGCTGGTGTGGACGATCATTGGGTATTCGGAAGCGTTCACCGGGGGGACGGGCAGCACGGCGCCGTATATCGGCGACATGTCGCGCTTCATGCTGAACGGCATGGAGAAGTTCATATCGATGGGCGACGACGCGGCGTTCACGCTGGCGCCGGGACCGAGCCAGGTGGTGGAAACGATCCCTGAGAGCGTCTTCATGATGTTCCAGATGACGTTCGCCATCATTACGCCGGCGCTGATTGCCGGCGCGTTCGCCGACCGCATGAAGTTTTCCGCCATGTGCGTGTTCATGGTGCTGTGGTCGTTGCTGGTCTATTCGCCGATCGCGCACTGGGTGTGGGCGCCGACCGGATGGCTGGCGGGACGCGGGACGCTGGATTTCGCGGGCGGCACGGTGGTGCATATCAACGCCGGTGTCGCCGGCCTGATGGCCTGCCTGGTGATGGGCAAGCGGCATGGCTACGGCACGGAAAACATGTCGCCGTATAACCTGACCTATGCGGTGATTGGTGCATCGCTGCTGTGGGTTGGCTGGTTCGGCTTCAATGCCGGGTCGGCGAATGCGGCGAACGGGCGCGCCGGCATGGCGTTCGCGGTGACGCATATCGCAACGGCTTCGGCGGCGCTGGGCTGGATGTTCGCGGAATGGATTACCCACGGCAAGCCTTCGGTGTTGGGCATCGTGTCCGGCGCGGTGGCGGGTCTGGTGGCCATTACGCCGGCCTCCGGTTTCGTGTTGCCGGGCGGAGCGATCTGCATCGGCGTGGCGGCGGGCGTGCTGTGCTTCCTGGCGTCCACGAAGATGAAGTCGCTGATCGGGTACGACGACAGCCTGGATACGTGGGGCGTGCACGGCATCGGCGGTATCGTCGGCGCCATCCTGACCGGCTGGTTCAGCTATGGCCCGCTGTCGGCGACGGCGGCGAGCCCTGGCGGGTCGCCGGGCGGCATTCCGCAGGTGATCATCCAGTGCGAGGCGGTGGCGGTGACGCTGATCTATTCCGGATTGGTGTCGCTGATCCTGCTGCTGCTGATCAACGTTACGATCGGGCTGCGGGTGACCACCGAAGAGGAAGTGGAGGGTCTGGACATTACGCAGCACGGCGAAGCGCTGGGCTAAACGTCCATTGTGCCAAGGGGCCCGGAGGTTCGCCTCCGGGCCTTTTTTTGCGTGGGCAATTTCGTAACTGCCCGGGTAGGGCGAAAGGAAAGACTTCTTTTCTGAAGAAAAGAAGCAAAAGACTTTTATCAGTGGCGTCCAACAGCCAGTCCAAATCGGCGGATACGGATGTCAGCCGCAACGGATAAAAGTTTTTTGGTTCTTTTTTTCAAAAAAGAACTGCTTTCTTCCTGCTCTTACTATTCGGCCAACGACTCAAGCACATGCGATGCCAA
>DATJOH010000349.1:0-6767 GCA_035507235.1 Acetobacteraceae bacterium | reverse complement strand
CGGCGCTTCTGGAAGAAATGCCGGACGATGCGGCTGCATTCCTGCGCGCTTCCGGGTTTGCCGCGCGCCTGGGTGCGGTGGCGCTGGTGCCCGGCCGAAACGGGATCAAGGGCGCGGTGCTCGGTCTCGGCGATGGGGTGGGGCCGGCGGCGTTCGGCGCTTTGCCGTTCGGATTGCCGGAAGGTGTGGTGTGCCGCTTCGCCGGACCGCTTGATTCGCCGGAAGATGCGGTGCTGGGATTCTGTCTTGGCGCCTATCGGTTCAGTCAGTTGAAAACGCGGCAGGAACGGGCGCCGGCACGCCTGGTGCCACCGGCTGCGTGCGGACACGCCGCGATGCTAGCGTCCACGGCGTGGCTCGTGCGGGATCTTATCAACCTGCCGGCGAATTTATTGGGTCCGCGTGAGTTGGCGGAGGCGGCCGTTGCCGCCTTGCAGCCGTTCGGTGCGGTGGTGGAGATTATCGAAGGCGAAACGCTTTCGTCATCCTACCCGATGGTTGCGGCGGTAGGCGCGGGCGCCGCGCGGCCGCCGCTGGTGGTGCGGGCGCGTGGCGGTGCCGCCGATGCGTCGGCGAAGCTGATTTCGCTGGTGGGCAAGGGAGTATGTTTCGATACGGGCGGTTACGATCTGAAACCGTCGAGCGGCATGCAAAGAATGAAAAAGGACATGGCGGGCGCGGCGATCGCGCTTGGCATCGCGCGGTTGTTGCTTGCGTGTCAGATACCGGTGCGTCTGGAGCTCCGGCTTGGCTGCGTGGAGAATAGTGTGTCCGGGAACGCAATGCGACCGCTGGACGTTCTGCGCTCGCGGCGCGGCCTGACGGTGGCGGTGGCGAACACCGATGCGGAAGGAAGGCTGGTGCTGGCTGACCTGCTTGCGGAAGCATCGGATGCCGAACCGGATATGTTGCTGGATTTTGCAACCCTGACCGGGGCGGCGCGCACGGCGCTCGGTCCTGACATTGCCGCATTATTCTCGAATGACGACGATATGGCGGCGGAAATTGAAACCGCCGCGCGTGCCGCGCATGAAGCGGTATGGCGGATGCCTTTGCACGAAGCGTACGATTTTTATCTGGATGGCATTGAAAGCGACTTGAAAAACATTTCGGATAAACCTTATGCTGGTGCGGTCATGGCGGCGCTGTTCCTGCAGCGTTTCCTGGCTCCTGGCACGAAATGGGCGCATTTCGACCTGTTTGGCTGGAATGAAACCACGCGACCGGGACGGCCAGAGGGCGGCGAGGCGCAGTGCATGCGCACGGCGTTTGAACTGGTGGCGCGTGCCGCTCGTCGCGGCAAATCGCAGGATGAAGGCGGCATGGCATCTGCCGCATGATAAGTAAGGCGGTGCCGCGATTGGGAACGGTTTTGAACCAATTATTGCCGACGGCGCGTGTTGTTGCGCAACTTCCACGCAGGCGCGCGCCATGCAGCGTTTTTCTGTCAAGCGACAGGATTTGACTGTTTTTACGCCGGCTTTATACATCGAAGCCGACATGAACGCGAAAAAGGGTTGCCGGCGCGGACTGAACCGTTTCATAACGGAGTCGCCGGTATATCCGTTCAGGAAACCGACGGGGCAATGGTGCGCCGCAGCGGGGCCTGGAACAAGCGGGGGCGAGGTATATCACTACGATGAAAGGAAAAACTTCAATGGCAGCGACATCGACTGCGACATCCGACCATCTGGTCGGCACACTCAGGGACACCGTCGTCGCGCTCGTGCGGCGTGATGGCCCGGATCTTTCCGCCCGCCAACTGGGCGTGTTTCTGACCTGCTATCTGCATGAAGGCGCCCATACGGTGCGCGGCCTGGCGGCTGACCTCAACGTCTCCAAGCCGGCCATTACGCGCGCCCTGGATCGTCTCGGCGAACTCGATCTGGCTCGCCGCAAGGTCGACCCGATGGACCGCCGCAGCGTGCTGGTGCAACGGACTCTGAAGGGCGCCGCCTATCTGCGGGACCTGCGTTCCATCATGACCGAAGCGAACTCGAATACGCATGTCGTTGCGGCAGAGCCCGCGCCGGCGAAGCGTGGCCGGGGACGCGGCTAAAAACCAACAAGAGGGGGCGGCATTACCAGCGCGTAATGCCGGCCCGTCTTGCCCGTACCGCCACGAGGCCGAGCCAAGCCGCCATTGGCACAAGGGCCAGCGTAGCCCACGCGATGTCCGCGGTCGTGCTGTTCGATGCCGTAGCAATGGCAATGCCGCACAGGCACGCCCAGCCAGACATACACCAGTATAATATCGTGACGACCGGCGCATTCATGCCGGCACGATTCGCGACCTGATACAGGTGGCCGCGATGCGCTTCGGTGAGGCGGGCGCGCGCGATCACGCGGCGCGCGAGGGTGAAGGCGACATCGGCGAGAATGGGACCTAACGCCAGCGGCACGATCAATACCGCGCGGGTGGGGGCGGCGCGCACCGCCAGATCCGCAACAAAAAAGCCGCAGAGCTGGCTGCCGACGTCACCCATGAAAATGCGCGCCCGCGGGAAATTGAATGGCAGGAAGCCGGCGATGCCGGCGACCAGCGGGAGCGCTGCGCCTGGCAGCGGTGGCGATGCGGCAACGCCAAGGCAGGCGGCGGCGATGGCGCAGCAGCCACTGGCCAGGCCGTTGAGGCCGTCGATGAAATTCACGGCGTTGGTTACGAAGACCAGCCATGCAATCGTGAGCAGGCCGCCGAATAGCGGATCGAGGTGCAGCGCGCCGGCTGGGAGCGCGATCGCCGCCAGGCGGTCACCGGCGGCGACCGCTGCGGCGGCGGCGGCGAGCTGGGCCGCCAGTTTCACCAGAAACGATGTCGGGCGGATATCGTCCAGGTAGCTGACCGAGGCGAGGAACAGGGCCGCGAGCATCGGCGGCAGGGTGCCCAAGGGCAGGGTGTGCACCGCGATTTCGGCGGCGGTGCCAGCGGCGAGAGCGAGCGCAATGCCCACGCCACCACCCTTGGGGGTCGGCACGGCGTGCGAGGAGCGCGCGACCGGATGGTCGAGCGCGCCGACACGCACCATGAACCGCACGGTGAGCGCCGAGAGAGCGACCAGGCACAGAAACAGGAGGGGCAGGGCAGGATGCTCCGACTTGAGGGCGGCTTTTGTCAGGGGGCGGCACCTGATACCTGCGCCCATGGCCTCGCCCCGCCCTTTGCCCCGAATCGCGATAAATGTCGTGCTGGATGGCGCCGTCGCGGCGGTGGCGGCGCCGATTGCGCGCTATCTGGCGGACCCCGGCGGGGGGCTGCTGCATCCTCTGTGGTTCGTTGCCGGTGGCGGCATTACGCTTCTGCTGGCCGGGCTGCCGTTTCGGCTGTCGCAGCAATATTGGCGGTTTTCCGGCATATCGGACCTGATCGGCGTGGCCGCCGGGTCGGTGATGAGCGCCGCGCTGTTTGCCGGCCTGCTGCTGGCGACCGGGTTTCGGCTGCCGACGGTGACGTTTCCGGCCATTCACGCACTGACGCTGGCGGCGCTGCTGGCGGCGCCGCGCGTCGGCTACCGGCTGTATCACGGGCGGGCGCGGCACGCTGCCGGCGATCCGAGCGTGCAGACGGCGCTTTTGGTGGGCGCCGGCGATGCCGCCGACGGGTTTCTGCGGGCGCTGACGGCCGAGCGGCGGGGCGTGCTGCGCATCACCGGCCTGCTATCGCGGTCCGGGCGGCAGACCGGACAGCGCATGCACGGGCTGCCGATCCTGGGCGGCATTGAGGATGCGGCGCGGATTTTGGGGCGTCTGCGCGAACGGGGGAAATTACCGAATACGCTGGTCGTCACGGAGGCGGATTTTTTTGGCCCGGCGCTGGTGGCGCTGATCGAGGCGGCGGATGCGGTGGGGGTGACGGTGCAGCGGGCACCGTTGCCGACGGCGCTGATGGATGCGGGGCGCATTGCATTGCGGCAAATCCCCATTGAGGATTTGCTGAACCGGCCGCAGGTGACGCTGGATCATGGCGGCATGGCGCGGCTGATCGGCGGGCGACGCGTGCTGGTGACGGGCGCCGGCGGCAGCATAGGCAGCGAACTGGCGCGCCAGGTGGCGGCGCTGGCGCCGGCGGAATTGCTGCTGCTGGACAGCAGCGAATTCGCGCTGTGGCAAATCGATCTGGAACTCGGCGAAAGTTTCGCGTCCGTGCCGCGGCGGGCCGTGCTGGCGGATGTGCGCGATGCCGGGCGCATTGCGGCGTTGTTTCGAGAATTTTCACCCGAACTGGTGTTTCACGCGGCGGCGCTGAAACATGTGCCGATGGTGGAGGCCAATCCGTTGGAGGGGCTGCTGACCAATGCGCACGGCACGCGGGTTGTTGCGGATGCGGCGCGCGAAGCTGGCGCGCTGGCGACGGTGCTGATTTCCACCGACAAGGCGGTGAACCCGACCAGCCTGATGGGGGCGAGCAAGCGGCTGGCGGAAATGTATTGCCAGGCGCTGGATATCGCGGCGCGGGCTGATGGCGGCATGCGCTGCGTGACGGTGCGGTTCGGCAATGTGCTCGGCAGCACCGGCAGCGTCGTGCCGCTGTTCCGGCGGCAGTTGGAACATGGCGGGCCGGTGACGGTGACGCATCCGGACATGCAGCGCTATTTCATGACGGTGCGCGAGGCGGTGTCGCTGGTCTTGCAGGCGAGCGTGATTGGCGTGCGGGAGACGGCGCTGCCGGGGGGCGCGGTAGGCGGCATTTTCGTGCTCGACATGGGCAAGCCGGTGCGGATTCTGGATTTGGCGCGGCAGATGATCGTGCTGGCGGGGTTGCGGCCGGACAAGGATGTCGAGATTCGTTTCACCGGCTTGCGGCCAGGGGAGAAATTGTTCGAGGAGCTGTTTCACGGTCGCGAGCCGCCGGTGCCGACGGGGCATCCGGGGTTGTTGATGGCGGCTCCGAGGACATCGGACGCGGCGGCTGTGGGGCGGGCGATCGAGGAGGTATGCGCGCGCTGTCGCGCCGGCGACTTGGCCGGCGCGCTGGCCGTGTTGCGTGGGCAAGTTCCCGAATTCGATCACAAGGTTCCCGTCGTCGATGCCGTCGTGGACGAAAACGAAATGGGGTCTGGGGACTTGTCCCCAGCGGGGTCCTAGGGGCAGAGCCCCTAGCCTTCTTCTTGCAAGGGTACGTAATGAAAGCACCAATCAAGTTTTTAGACCTTGTTTCGCAGCAAGCGCGCCTGGGTCCGGCGCTGCGCGAACGGATCGATGCGGTGCTCGCGCATTGTCAGTTCGTGCTGGGTCCCGAAGTGCAGGAACTGGAGCGTCGGCTCGCCGATTATTGCGGCGCGGCTGCGTGCGTCAGTGTCAGTTCCGGCACGGACGCGCTGCAGATTGCGATGATGGCGGAAGGGATCGGCCGCGGGCATGCGGTGTTTCTGCCGGCGTTTACCTACACGGCAACCGCCGAGGTACCGCTGGTGCTGGGGGCGACGCCGGTGTTCGTCGATGTCGATCCGGAGACGTTCCAGATCGACTCCGCAGATTTGCGCCGGCGGATCGAGAGCGTGAAGGCCCAGGGGCAGTTGAAGCCGCGGGCGTTGATCGGTGTGGATCTGTTCGGGCAGCCGGCGCCTTGGCCGGAATTGCGGGAGATTGCGGCGGCGAATGAGCTTTTTCTGCTCGACGATTGCGCGCAGAGTTTTGGCGCGAGTTTGGACGGCCGGAAATTGGGGCGTGAGGCGGATGCCACCGCGATCAGTTTTTTCCCGAGCAAGCCGCTGGGCGGCTATGGCGATGGTGGCGCATTGCTGACGGAAAGCGCGGAACGGGCGGCGCTTTACCGGAGTTTGCGCACGCACGGCGAGGGGACGACGCGTTATGAGGTGCTGCGCACGGGCATGAACGGGCGCCTCGATACGCTGCAGGCAGCGGTGCTGCTCACGAAACTGGATGTGTTCGAAGGCGAACTGGCGCGGCGGGAGGAGATTGCGCGGATTTACGACGCGCATTTGCCGGCTGGTATGAAGGTGCCGGCGCGCGTCGCGGGCGGTGCAAGCGCGTGGGCGATCTATGCCGTTCTGCTGGCGGACGGCCCGACGCGGGACCGCGTTCAGGCGGCGCTGAAGGCGGCCGGCGTGCCCACCGCGATCTATTACCCGCGGCCGCTGCACCATCAGCCGGCGTACATGCCGTATCACGGCGGCAATCCGTTGCCGGTGGCGGAAGATGTGGCGACGCGGATTCTTGCCTTGCCGATTCATCCGGATTTGACCGACGAGCAGGCCCGCTTTGTGGCCGACGCCGCGCGTTCGGCATTTGGCTCATGATCATGCGAACCCTTTGCGGCATTGCGGCCGCCGCGATCCTGGGTGGCTGCGCTGTGAGCATTGGCGTGCGACCGGTGGGACCGGGTTTGTTCATGGTTTCCGAACGGCGCGCGCCGGTGCTTGGCGGCGGACCGGAGGCGGAGCGGGTGGCACTGGCGGAGGCGCAAGCGTTTTGCGGGGCGCGCGGGCTGGTGTTCGTTCCGGTGCAAATGGGGCCGGTGGGCAATCCCTATAGCGCGTATGGGCCGAGCGGTTTCACCGCGACCTTCCGGTGCGGCACGCCGCGTGGGCCGATGGCGGGGTGAGCGGCTTGTTGCCGCCATAGCATAGGTGTCAACGCGCGTGGTTTTGTGCCACGCTTGGCTTGACGCGACGATGTCGCTGGGCGAGCGAGGGCAAAATGACCGCACGCAAGGGACGCACCATGGGCGCGGTGATTGCCGGTGCGATGGTCGTGGCGCAGGCGGCGGGCGCCGCGGATTTCAAGACGCTTTACCGCTTCAAGGGACA
>DATJOH010000348.1:0-3589 GCA_035507235.1 Acetobacteraceae bacterium | reverse complement strand
CCCGAAACCGTGAACGGTCTGGCCGATGCCGGCACCATCGATCGCCTGCATCGCTTGATGCCGCTCATGCCCGCCGCAGGATAAGACCGGAACCAAACAGACGACGGGGGGTTTGGGGGGGACGGCACGTCTCCCCCAACTTTCATTTTAAGCCGCCAAAAACCGCCCCAGCCGCCCGCGGATAAGCGCTTCCGCCTCCGACATGATACGGTCCACGAGTTCCTTGACGGTCGGGATATCGTGGATAAGGCCGCACACCATGCCGCAGCTCCAGGCGGCATTATCCATCATGCCTTCCTGCAGCACCTTGCGATTTTCGGCGCCGGCCACCAGGTGGCGGATATCGGCGATATCGGCGGCGCTGCCTTTTTCGCGTTCCAGGCGCAGGATTTGTTCGACCGCGGCGTTGTCCAGCACGCGCTCCGTATTGCGGATCGGCCGCATGATCAGGCGTGTTGCCAGTTCGTCGGCGGCGACCAGGGCTTGTTTCACATTCTCATGCACTGGCGCTTCCTTGGTCGCAATGAAGCGGGTGCCCATGTTCATGCCTTCCGCGCCGAGCGCCAGCACGGCGACCAGGCTGCGGGCGTCCGCCATGCCGCCGCTGGCGACGAACGGAATTTTCAATTCCTCGGCGGCGCGGGGCAGCAGGATCATGTTGGGTACGTCGTCTTCGCCGGGATGGCCGCCGCATTCGAAGCCATCGACCGAGACGGCGTCGCAGCCGATTTTTTCCGCTTTCAGCGAATGCCGCACGGAGGTGCATTTATGGATGACGCGTATGCCGGCTTCTTTCAGGCGGGGCAAATGCGCTTCCGGATTGCGGCCGGCGGTTTCCACCACCTTGATGCGGCCTTCGATAATGGCATCGATATATTCCGGATAGGGCGGTTCCTTGAAGGACGGCAGAAAGGTGAGGTTTACGCCAAACGGCTTGTCCGTCATGTCGTGGCAGCGGGCGATTTCGCGCGCGAGGGCTTCGGGTGTGGGCTGGGTGAGGCCGGTGATGATGCCGAGGCCGCCGGCGTTGGCGACCGCGGAGGCCAGTTCCGCATAGCCGACATAATGCATGCCGCCCTGGATGATAGGGTGCTGGATGCCGAACAGTTCGGTGATGCGGGTCTTCATGCGCTGGTTCCCCCTCGTGCGGGGGAAGCTTCAACCTGAAGGGGCGCCGGCGCGCAACCGCGGCCAGTTGCCTGGCCGCGCAATGCGTTATGGTTCGTAATCCAAACGCTATGAAACGCGATAAAGCGGCGGATCAGCCGACCTGCACGCCTTTCCAGAAGGCGACGCGGCCGGTGATGTTCTGCGCGGCGTCCTTCGGCGTGGGATAATACCAGGCGGCATCCTTGTTCTGCTGCCCATTCACCTCCAGCGTGTAATAGCTGGCGATCCCCTTCCAGGGGCAGGTGGAGTGGTGGTCGCTGGGGCGAACGTAGGCCTTGTTCAGCGCCGCCGCCGGGAAATAGGCGTTGCCTTCCACCGTTACGATATCGTCACTCTCGGCGATCGTCGCGCCGTTCCAAACCGCCTTCATCCGGTCCTCCGTCATGTCGTCCAGCGTCATCTGGGGCCGGCGGGCGCGGATGCCAGCACTTGACGCTTTTCGAATACGAGAACAAAATACGAACATGAGCCATCCTTCCATCGCGGCGCTGCGGGGGCGCATCCGGCTGCTGGAGCGGCCTGCCGCCAGGGCGGCGGGGGTGCTTCCGTTTGGCGTGGCGGCGCTGGATGCGGCGCTGCCGGAGGGTGGGCTGGCGCTGGGGGCGCTGCATGAAGTGGCGGGTGGCGGCCCGGATGTGGCGATGGCGGCTTCGGCCACCCTGTTCGTCGCGGGCATTCTGGCGCGGCTGACGCGGCCGGTGCTGTGGTGCGCGGTGTCGCGCGACCTGTTCGCGCCGGGCCTGGCCGGGGTGGGGCTGATGCCGGCGCGGGTGCTGCACGCCGTGGCGCCGGACGAAAAGCACGTGCTGCTGGCGATGGAGGAGGCGCTGCGCCACCGGGCCCTGGCGGCGGTGGTGGGGGAGGTTTCGCGCCTGCCCATGGTGGCGTCCCGCCGGCTGGTTCTGGCGGCGGAAAAAAGCGGCGTGATGGCGGTGGCGCTGCGCCGGCGCAGCGCGGAATTCGCGCCGACCGCGGCGGCGACGCGCTGGTGCGTGATGCCGCTGCCGTCGGTGGCGGGGCGCGCGGTCTGGCGGGTGGAATTGTTGCGCTGTCGCGGTGGCGAGGCGGCGGAATGGGTGATGGAGGCGTGCGATGCGCAGGGTTGTCTCGGTGTATTTGCCGACCTGGAGCACAGACAGGTGGGAAAAAAGGTTCTTCTTTTTTGAAAAAAAGAAGCAAAAAACTTTTGATTATTCAGTGCCGTGCCGTCGGCCGCCTGGCGACACACCAACAGACAAAAGTCTTTTTGCTTCTTTTTCTTCAGAAAAAGAAGAATCTTCTTCCTTGATTTTGCACCATAACCGCCTGGTCCACGCTTGCAACAATACCGCAGCTTGTTTCGGCATCTACGCGGGCATGAAGGTAGCGCAAGCGCAGGCGATGATACCTGATTTGCGTGTGGAGGCCGCCGATCCGGAAGGCGACGCGGCGGCGTTGAAGCGTCTGGCAGGCTGGTGTTTGCGTTTCAGTCCGTTGGCGGCGCCGTGCGCGCCGGATGCGGTATGGATCGACATTACGGGTTGCGCGCATTTGCATGGCGGCGAGGAGCGGTTGCTGCATGCCGTGTTGCAGCGGCTGGCGGAGGGCGGGGTTGCGGCCCGGGTTGCGGTCGCCGACACGCCTGGCGCCGCGCATGCGGTGGCGCGCCATGGGCTGGATGCGCTGTGCGTGGTGCCGCCTGGCGGCCAGGCGGCGGCGCTGGATCTGCTGCCGGTGGCGGCGCTGCGGCTGGCGCCGGAGGTGGCGGACGGATTGCGGCGGCTGGGGTTTGACACGGTGGGGCAGGTGGCCGCGGCACCACGTGGGCCGTTGGCACGGCGGTTCGGCAATGTATTGCTGCACCGGCTGGACCAGGCGCTGGGGCGTGCGCCGGAGCCGCTGGAGCCGGTGGCGCCGGCGGGGCAGATACGGGTGCGGCAGGGTTTTCCCGAGCCGATTGCCACACCGGACGATTTGGCACGCGTGACGGGGCTGCTGGTAGAGCGTCTGTGCGAGAAATTGCGTGGCGCTGATGTGGGGGCGAGCCGGCTGGATCTGGTGTTTGTGCGCGTGGACGGGTCGCCGCAGATGGTGCGGGTGGGCACGGCGGCGGCGACGCGCGATGCAGCGCATGTGCAGCGGCTGCTGGCGACGCAGATCGAAACGGTGGATCCCGGGTTTGGCGTCGAGAGTGTGTGGCTTGCGGCGCCACTGGTGGCGAAGCTGGGGGCGCGGCAACTGGTTTCCGATCTGGCAGCCGACCCCGGGGCGGCCGATCTGGCCGGCCTGATCGATACGCTGCTCAACCGGCTGGGCGCGGATAATTTGTTCCGGGTGGCGGCGGTGGAGAGCGACGTGCCGGAGCGTTCGGTGCGGCGTGTGGCGCCGGGGGTGGCATCGCGCGGCGGCTGGCCTTCATCCCTGCCGCGTCCGCCGCGGC
>DATJOH010000347.1:0-2840 GCA_035507235.1 Acetobacteraceae bacterium | reverse complement strand
GACGACACGCGTGCTCTCCAGCCTGACGCCACGCGAGGAACGCGTGCTGCGCATGCGGTTTGGTATCGGTATGAATACCGACCACACGCTGGAGGAAGTGGGCCAGCAATTCAACGTGACGCGTGAGCGTATCCGGCAGATTGAAGCCAAGGCTTTGCGGAAATTGAAGCATCCTAGCCGGAGTCGGAAACTTCGTAGTTTTCTCGACGACTAAGAAGGCCGGGGGGCTTTGCCCCCCTGGCCCCCCCAGCGGCGTGCCGTCGCAAGCGCTGCGCGGCGGGAGTCTGGCCTCTGGCGGTTATAAGGAGCGGGGTCTGGGGCCTAAGGCCCCAGTGGGGGGTCCTAGGGGGGCAAAGCCCCCCTAGTCGAACATAAGTGGGGGCCAATGCGATTTGAGCGCGCGCATGACCGTATGCCGGAGGAGCCGTTTACGCGCATTGGCGTAACGGTGACGTTTCTGCGCCAGGATCATCGCCCGTCACAGCCGGCGACGGCGCTCCCGCTGGGATGCAGCATCGTGCGCGCCGCGAAGCCCACCGTCGCGTTTTATCGTTATTTATACAACACGGTTGGGGCTCCTTACGTATGGTGGCTGCGCCGCGCCATGCCGGACCATGAAATCGCCGAGTTGCTGGCGAGTCCGGCGGTATCGCTGCACACGTTGTACCGCGACGGCGAACCGGCGGGATTTTTCGAGCTGGAGGATCGTTCCGCGACGGTGAATATCAGCTATTTTGGCCTGATGCCGCACGCGGTGGGGCAGGGTCTGGGCCCCGCGTTCCTGCGCGCGACGATTGACGAGGCCTGGCGCCACGGCCCGCGCTCGATTACGGTCAACACCTGCACCGCTGATAATCCGCGCGCGCTGCCGACCTATTTGCGTGCGGGCTTTGCGCAATACAGGGCGCTGCGCGAAATCTGGGATGTGCCGAACCGTCTTGGCCTCGAAATCCCGGCACAGTTGCGCGTCTAAGCGCTCTCGCCGCCAATCATGCGCCGATGGTTACGCCCTGCGCGGCCGCCTCCAATGCCGCGATATCGAATTTCACCATCTTCAGCATGGCCTCGGCAACGCGCTTGGCTGCGGCCGCGTCGGATTGCTGCATGAGTTCGCCTAATCGCCGCGGCAGAATTTGCCAACTGAGGCCCCAGCGATCCTTCAACCAGCCGCATTGTTCCACTGAGCCGTCTTGTTTCAGCGCGTCCCAGAGACGGTCGATTTCCGCCTGGTCGTCGCACGTGACCATGATCGAAAAGCTGTGGTTGAACTTATCCAGCGGACCCGCCTCGATCGCCATGTAGCGTTGGTCGCCGAGCGTAAAGGCGGCCATCAGCACACTGCCCGCTGGACCGCTGGGGTTGTCGGCCGGTATCGCGGAAATCCAGTCAAGCGACGAGCTTGGTATAAGCCCCGTGTAGAATTCCAGTGCCGCTTTCATGTCTTTTTCGAACCAAAGATGCTGGGTTACCTTGACCATGTCAGCCTCTTACTTGGTTGGTGAGCGGGCGTACATTTGCGCATGCCGCATTCGGGACTGGTTCGGCTGCGCGCGCAAGTAGCAAAAGTTTTTTGGTTCTTTTTTTCAAAAAAGAACCCTTCCTTTGCCTGCGTTCACATCACCCAAAAATAGCAACCGTCTGGCGGGCGACAAGAACCGGCGCTCCGGTGTGATTCCATAGCGCCATGGCCTGGCTGGAATAGCCATCCGCCGCGTGATCGGCACGCGACTGCATCAAATGCCATCCTTCCGGGTCGCCAATCTCTGCGGCCGCCGGATCCACCATATCCACCGACCAGGTGATTGTGCTGACGGGCGCCGCCGCGGAAACAAGCGTGATGGCGGCGGGCGGCAATACGTCGGCGAGCGCGATCAGGCCGACGATGCCGCGGCGGGCGAGCGGATCATTATGGCGCACCCACATCAGAAAATCGGGTTCCGATGTTCGGCGGGCAACGCGAATTTCGAACTGGGAGGCGAAGCGCGGCTTATCCCGTCCCGGTGCAAATAACGGACAGCCGTCGGGCGGCGGTACGGCGGGCGCGGGCAATGCCGCGAAGGAGGTGCGACTTTCGCGGGCGTTGCCGAAGGCCAGCGTGGCGCGGGTGGCGACGCCGGCTTCGCCATGCAAGTCTGCGGCAACAAAGACACTGTTCTTGCCTTGCCGCAACAGGGAGCTTTGGATGCGCAGCGCGCCGGCGGCGGGGCCAAGGAAGGTGAAATGCGCGGCGCGCAGCGGCGGCACCGCGGCGTGGTTGCGCAGCACGCCGGCGACGCAGAGGGCCGCGGAAAGCCCGCCGTAGGTGGTGCGGCCTTGCCGCCACGCGTCGGGGACGGATAGCTCGCCGGCGGGCGAAATGGTTTCGATAAGTTCCGAGAACGATGCCATCTATTTCCGCCAGGCACCGCTGGCATTCGTCGTATAGCCAAGCGATTTATAGGTTGCATCCACCAGCGACTGGCCGCGGTCGTTGATCAGGATGCCGGCGCCCATGCGGTTCATGGTGTAGCCGAAACTGAGTTCGGCGCCGGGATCGGCAAAACCGAGGCTGCCGCCCATGCCGGCGTGGCCGAAGGCGGTTTCGCCGATCAGCAGCGAATCGCCGCCGGTGCCGCGGTTATCCGTGCTCGCCATAAAACCGAGGCCGAAGCGCATGGGTTGTTGCAGCGTGGCATCCAGGTGCGTGGCCGCGGTCAGGCGACTCATGCGCGCGATGGTTTCGGGTTTCAGCAAGCCGCCACCGCCATTTGCCAACGGCGCGTACATCAGGGCAAGGCCACGGGCGTTGGTGATGCCATTGGCGCTGCCGATTTCGGCGGCCTGGATGTCGCGCGAATTGA
>DATJOH010000346.1:0-9890 GCA_035507235.1 Acetobacteraceae bacterium | reverse complement strand
AACTCCAGCTTGCTGCCGGGCACTTCCTCAAGTGTATTGACGTTCACTTTGTGTTTCAGGTGCGTGACGCTGGCGGATACCGTCTTCGTGCCGATCTTCAGCAAATAGGGCCGGCCCGGCAACATTGGCTGGTCGTTCATCCAGACGATGGTGGTCTCGAACTGGTCGGAAACCTCCGCCGGATCCTCGGCGCCACAAATCACGTCGCCACGCGAGCAATCCACCTCATCCTCGAGCGTCAGGGTGATGGATTGGCCGGCTGTGGCATATGGCAAATCGCCGTCGATCAGCACGCGGGCGACACGGCTTTGTCGCGCGGAGGGCATGATTTTCACCAGGTCGCCCGGATGCACGGTGCCGCCGGCGACCACGCCGCAAAAGCCGCGGAAATCCAGATTAGGGCGGTTCACCCATTGCACCGGCATGCGAAAGGCGGATTCCTGCGTCTTTTGCGCCACTTCCACCGTTTCCAGGTAATGCATCAGCGTCGGGCCGCGATACCAGGAAAGGTTGCCGCTCGATTCTGTGATATTATCGCCGGCAAGGGCGGAAATGGGAATAGGAACAATTTTCTCGATATTCAATTGCGCGGCGAAGGATGTGTAGTCACCCAGAATCCGGTCGAACACTTCCTTGCTATAGTTCACCAGATCCATCTTGTTGATGGCCAGCACCACGTTACGTATGCCGATAAGCGAAACCAGATAGCTGTGGCGCTTGGTCTGCGTCAGCACGCCCTTGCGCGCATCGATCAGGATCACCGCGAGATCCGCCGTCGAGGCGCCGGTGATCATGTTGCGCGTATATTGTTCATGGCCTGGCGTGTCGGCGACAATGAATTTGCGCTTGTCGGTGGAGAAGAAGCGGTAGGCGACGTCGATGGTAATACCCTGCTCGCGCTCCGCGGCCAGGCCGTCCACCAGCAGGGCGAAATCGATGTTCTGCCCCTGCGTGCCCATTTTCTTCGAATCGGCTTCCAGCGCCGCAAGCTGATCCTCGAAGATCATCTTGCTGTCATACAGCAGCCGACCGATCAGGGTGGATTTGCCATCATCCACGCTGCCGCAGGTGATGAAGCGCAGCAGGCTCTTATGCTCATGCTGTTTCAAGTACGCATCGATGTCGGTGGCAATCAGGTCGCTGACATGGGCCATCAGAAATACCCCTCCTGCTTCTTCTTTTCCATGCTTGCGGCCTGGTCGTGATCGATCGCCCTGCCCTGCCGTTCCGACGTTGTCGTCAGCAGCATTTCCTGAATGATTTCCGGCAGAGTCGCCGCCTCGCTGTGCGTGGCGCCGGTCAGCGGATAGCAGCCCAGTGTGCGGAAGCGGATTTTCTCCATCCGCGGCGTCTGACCCTCGGGGATGCGCATCCGATCGTCATCGAGCATGATGGTGAGGCCGTTATACTCCACCACTGGTCGCTCCGCCGAATAATAGAGCGGTACGATCGGGATATTCTCCAGATGGATGTATTGCCAGATGTCCAGTTCCGTCCAGTTGCTGAGCGGAAAGGCGCGTATGCTCTCGCCCTTGTTCTTGCGTGCATTATACAGCCGCCACAATTCCGGCCGCTGCCGCTTCGGGTCCCACCGGTGCTGCGCCGACCGGAACGAGAAAATCCGCTCCTTGGCGCGACTTTTCTCCTCGTCACGCCGCGCGCCGCCAAATGCTACGTCAAACCCGTAATGATCCAGCGCCGCCTTCAGCGCCTCCGTCTTCATGATGTCGGTATAGGCGCCGCCATGGTCGAATGGATTGATACCGCGCGCCACGCCATCCTTGTTGATCCATTCGATGAGCGTAAGGCCCAGATCCTTCACCATCTTGTCGCGGAACGCGATCATTTCGCGGAATTTCCACGTGGTGTTAACGTGCATGAGCGGAAATGGCGGCACACCCGGCGCAAACGCCTTCATCGCCAGATGCAGCATCACGCTGCTGTCCTTGCCGACGGAGTAAAGCATTACCGGCTTCTCCGCCTCCGCCACCACCTCGCGCATGATGTGGATGCTTTCCGCCTCCAGGCGCTGCAGGTGGGTCAGGTCCGAAGCATGCCGGGTGCCGGCTTGTGCAAGTACGTCCATGGATTTCCCCCAAAGATCGGGCCGAAGCCGGTGACGGCCGATGCCGGTGAGCGCCTCAATCTGCGGCACAAGCTCCGCGGGAATATCCCGCTCGCCCTTCACCCACTGGCTGATCGCCGCCTCGCTGCGGCCGACGGCGGCGGCGATATCCCGCTGCCGCATGCCGGACTGGCGAAAAAGAAGTTTCAAGTCGGCCATCGAGGTTGACTTTAGCTTGACTTAAGTTCGCCCGCAAGTCCCAACTTAAGTTGCTCTTAAGTTATCGCCACCGCGAACACCAGCCTGCCGATTGTGCGGTTGGCGCTTCACCGGGCTGCATCTCCGTCCTACCCTGTCAGCCGACCGCCGCACCGGACCCTCGCACCGTGAACGCCGCCACGCGTCTCTGTCTTGCTTTGACGCTGCCGGCTACGCTGGCCGCGTGCGGCGGCCCGCCTCGCCCACCGGCGTCGCAAGCGGTCACTGCACCAACCAGCCGCCCTGCTCCACCAATCAGCAGCGATCCCCACGTGCCGGCCTTTGCAACCGTGCCGTTCGAACCCTTCACGCGCGCCGACGCTATCGGCATCGCCCTCCGCGAATGGCGCCTGTTCGGCCAGCCAGTGGATGACGACCCGCCCGACACGCGTCCGAAACCAGACCCCTCGCAAATGCCGGAGCGTGAACCCGGCCTCTGGCAACGCGTCGGTGAGTATTTCTGGGAAGGCCTTGGCACCGGCCCGCGCGAGGCCGCCTGGACCGGCATGCACGACGAATACGGCACCCTGTTCGACGCGAGCCGCGACGGCGACTTTGCCTGGTCGGCGGCGTTCATTTCCTACATCATGCGCATCGCCGGCGCCGGCAACCGCTTCCCCTACGCCTACCAGCATTCCACCTATATCGACGACGCCGTCCTTGGCCTCTCGCCGGTGCTGCGGGCCCACCCCATCACCACCTACGCGCCCCGTCCAGGCGACCTCATCTGCACCAACCGCGACACACGCCATCCCATTCGGTTCGCACAATTGCCGGCGGGGACATTTCCGAGCCATTGCGATTTCGTAGTGGCGGCAACGACCACGCAATTGACCGTTATCGGCGGGAACGTGGACGATGCGGTAACGGAAAAGCACGTGCCGCTGGGTGCGGATGGAACACTTGCCGGCGCGGACGGCAAACCGGTGGATGGGCGGTATTCGTGGTTCGTCGTTCTGCAAGTGATTTATGATCGTTGATTTGCAACGAAGGTAGGACGACTCTCCTTTTTCCGAAGAAAAAGAAGCAAAAAGACTTTTCCTCTTTCGCGACGAGCGTGTTCGCCCGTGGGAACAACGCTCGCCGCGGATCTGCTAACCGGCCAGGGCGGCCCTTGCGCGCGACGGCATACGCACCAGCGACCCCTTCTCGGCCGCGAGGTCCCGATAGACCGCAAGATAGTCCGACGCCATCCGCCGCGCGGTAAACCGCTCCTCGAACCGCGCCCGCACGCCTGCCCGCGACACGCTCGCCAATCGCCCGACCGCGCCTATCGCGCCAATTTCGTCTTCAACCACAAACCCGGTAACGCCATTTTCGACGATTTCCGGGACCGAGCCGCGGTTGAAAGCGACAATCGGCGTGCCGCATGCCATGCTTTCAATCATGACGAGGCCAAATGGCTCCGGCCAATCGATCGGCATGAGAAGGCCAATCGCGCCGGAAAGAAACGCCGGCTTGTCCCGTTCGCCAATCTCTCCCACCATTTCAACACCGCCGCCAGCCAGCATCGGTTTTATGACTGCTTCATAATAGTCTATGTCGGCCCGATCCACCTTCGCTGCAATTTTCAGCGGAATGCCACATTTGCGCGCAATACTTATGGCGACATCCGGCCGCTTTTCCGGGCAGATGCGGCCGAGAAACGCAAGATAGCTCTGCCGCGCATCTAGCATCGGCGTCAAAAGCTGCTCGGGTAAACCATGATGAATCGTGGCCGCGTAGCACGCCTGCGGCAACGGCCGCCGCTGCGCATCGGAAATCGATATCACCGGAGCATGTGGAAACATTGCGAAAACTGGCTGCAACTCCGGCAAGTCCAACCGCCCGTGCAGCGTCGTGCAAAATGGCACGGATTGCCGGCTGAATAGGGAAAATGACCAGTAATCGAGGTGGAAATGCAGCACATCGAAATCGTCCGCCATGCGGCGCACCTCCTCCATCATGAGCAAGTGCGGCGCCACCGGATCGCGTATCGAGGGATCAAGCCTCAAGGCACGCGGCCAAATCGCGTGCAGATGCGCCAAGGTCTCGGAATCGCCCGTCCCAAACAGCGTCACGTCGTGGCCGAGATTGACCAATTCGTCAGTGAGATAAGATACAACTCGTTCCGTCCCGCCATATAATTTGGGCGGCACCGCTTCATGCAAAGGCGGTATTTGCGCAATCCGCATCGATAATCTCCCAGAAAAGCGTCGCCAAGGAAGCGTCAGAGGTGGAAACGTGGGTGGCCCCATCTCGTGAATGCGGCAATTGCGGCAAGACTGTGGCAAGCCGCACAAAAAATCCGTGAACCCGCGAAGACCTGGCTCGACGACAGAAACTCCGTCAATCGCGGAGATTTTGACGTATATCCTTCACGCGCGGGAACCAAACGCCCGGAGTGGGACTTTGATTGCCGCGGAGGGGTTGCGCATGCCCGTACGGGAAGCCGATTTGTGCGGCATGGCGGATCTGGATCGGCTCGCGCTGAAGCCATTGGCGTTCATGCTGCGCTATGTGCGGCGGCATCTGGTTGCACATGCCATCGTGCTAGGTTCCGTCGTAGCGGCGGTCGCTTTCGCCACCTTCTCACAATACGCCATCAAGCATCTTGTCGATGTGCTGTCCGCGCGCGATACCGCCGGCGCCTGGTCCGCGTTCGCACTCCTCGCCGCGCTTGTGACAGCGGACAATCTATCCTGGCGTATTGGCGGGTGGGTCGCGACCCATGGCTTCGTCAACGTGACCGGAGACATGCGGCGCGATCTTTTTCACCACCTCACCGGACACGCCCCTGCTTATTTTGCCGAACGCCAGCCGGGCACCCTCGCCAGCCGCATAAGCGCCACTGCAAACGCCATTTATCAGGTCGAGAATACCTGCGCCTGGAGCGTGCTGCCGCCGGCGTTGGCAGTGATATTTTCCATCATCATGCTCGCAACAATCAGCCTCGCCATGGCCGGCGTGCTGATTCTCATGGCGATCAGCCTTGGCGTTGTGCTTGCGCGCATGGCCGCGGCCGGCCGGCCGCTACACCGCCGCTACGCCCGAACCGCCGCCGCGGTGGATGGCGAACTCGTGGATGTCATCAATAATATGTCGCTGGTGCGTGCGTTCGGCGCTACGGTTCGCGAGCGTGAACGTTTTGCCGACCGAGTGGACCGCGAAATGCGTGCCCGCGGCGAAAGCCTGCGGTATCTCGAACGGCTGCGTCTGCTGCATGCCGTGACGACTGCGGTGCTTACCGCGGGGTTGCTCGCCTGGGCGATCAGCCTGTGGCAGCGACACGCCGCCTCCACCGGCGATGTCGTTCTGGTCACCACGCTGGGATTTACGATTCTGCACGGCACCCGCGACCTCGCCGTCGCTCTGGTGGATACCGTGCAGCATGTGGCACGCTTGGCAGAAGCGCTGTCCACGCTGCTCATTCCCCATGAAATGGGTGAGGCGGAGGATGCACGGGAATTGCAATTCGCACGTGGCACCGTTGAATTTCGCCACGTCACGTACGCCTATCCCGGAACGCTCAACCCGGTGCTACGAAACTTTACTTTAAATGTCCGGGCGGGCTCCAGAGTGGGCCTGGTCGGCCGATCAGGCTCTGGCAAGACCACTGCGCTCGCGCTCTTGCAGCGTTTGCGTGACGTGCAGGCAGGCCGAATTCTCATAGACGGCGAAGACATTGCGTTTCTCGCCGAAGCCAGCTTGCGCGAGGCGATTTCAGTCGTGCCCCAGGACGTCTCGCTGTTTTACCGCTCCGTCATGGAAAATATCCGCTATGGCCGCCCGGATGCCAGTGACGAAGCGGTTCACCGTGCCGCCGCCGATGCGCTCTGCACCGAATTCATCGACCAATTGCCGGAAAAATACCTGACCCTTGTCGGCGATCGCGGCGTGAAACTCTCCGGCGGCCAGCGCCAGCGCCTGGCGATTGCGCGGGCTTTCTTGCGCGACGCGCCGATACTGCTTCTTGATGAAGCAACCTCCGCGCTTGATAGCGAGAGCGAGATCGCGGTGCAGCAGGCCCTCGCACGGCTGATGAAGGGCCGAACCGTCATTGCGGTTGCGCACCGCCTTTCCACGCTGAGGGATTTCGACCGCATTGTTGTTCTGCAGCGCGGCCGGATCGTGCAGGATGGTCCGCCGCAAACGCTCGAGCAAAGGCCGGGTCCTTATCGTGATTTGCTTGCGCGGCAAGCCTTACGGCTGGTCGAAACGGTATCCTAGCCATGTCGGTCGTTACCGCGCGCTGCGCCGCCTTGGTTTTCCTCACCATCTGCCCCGCCGCCGCGCAACCGATTTCCCCGCCGTCGCAGCCGAGAAATTCGCCCCCGGAATCAATGGCTAAGCCGACGCCTGCCGCCCCCGCGAAGGTAAATGAAGTCCAACGGACGTTCGCCGAAGGGCTGCTGGGCCAGCCCGTGCTGGACAGCAAAGGCGACACAGTCGGGCATATCGTGGATGTCCTCATATCGGCGGACGGAACGCCACACGCCGCGGTCATGGAATTCACCGGCTTCTTTGGTATTGGCAACCGGCGCGTTGCGGTCGCTTGGGACACGCTGAAATTTGCCGCCGAGCAGGATCACATCGTCATCAAGGAAACACTCGACCCGGACCAGCTGGCAAAAATGCCGGAATACGCGCCGGAAGCCAAATCAGTGCCAGTCGCCACGCCAAAGACGGATCAAACAAAGTCCGCGCCCCAGCCCACCACGCCAAAACCCTGACTTTCGCTATGGCGTCCCGGCGCGCAGAACTCGGCCTTGACGCCGTCAATTTCTTTGCGGCAGCGGTGCAAACGGGCTTCGGCCCGTTCATTGCGGTCTACCTCACCCTGCACCATTGGACCGGACTTGCCATCGGCGCCATATTGTCGCTTGGCACGATTGTCGCCATGGCCAGCCAGATCCCCGCCGGCGCGCTGGTGGACGCCATGGCCAATAAGCGGCTTGCCGGCGCGGTGGGCCTCACCGCCATTGGCTTCAGCGCTCTTCTTTTGGCCGCGCTACCGACGCAATTCGGCGTCGGTGTCGCCGAGATATTGCATGGTTTCGCAAGTTGCATGGTCAATCCGGCCATCGCTGCCATTACGCTCATGGTTGTCCGGCGCGATCTGCTCGGTGAGCGGCTGGGCCGCAACATGCGCTTTGCTTCCCTGGGCAATGGTGTTGCCGCCGCCATCATGGGCGCCGCCGGTTTCTGGCTTTCCGGCGTCTCTGTCTTCATCCTCACCGCCCTGCTGGTGATTCCAGCAATTTTTTCCCTGGCCAGCATCGAAACCAAAACCGCAAGCGCATCGCAAGCTGCGCCCGTCCACCGACCCACCTTTCAGGAACTGCGCGCCTTGTTTCTCGATCGGCGATTGCTCTCCTTTATGGCCTGCCAGGCACTCTTTCAAATGGCAGATGCGGCCATGCTGCCCTATGTGGGTCGAAAAATCGCGGCCGAGGCGGGCCAGTCCGCAAACCCGCTGATCGCCGTCGCGTTGGTTCTGCCGCAGATCGTGGTGGCCCTGCTTTCGCCCGCCGTTGGGCGCGCTGCTGAAAGCAGGGGCCGCCGCATCGTATTGATGGTCGGATTCGCATCAGAACCAATTCGCGGCCTTCTGTTCGCCATCATTTCGCCCGCCGTGCCACTCGTATTGGTGCAGGCACTGGACGGTATTGGCGCGGCCGTCATCGGTGTATTGCTGCCGTTGATCGCCGCCGACATTTCCCGTGAGCGTGGCCACTTCAATCTCGCCATGGGAGCGATTGGCGTCGCCGTTGGGGCTGGCGCCGCCGCCAGCACAGCCCTGGCCGGAACCATAGACCAGTTTTACGGCAACGATTCCGCCCTGTTCGCGCTCGCCGGCATCGGCCTGCTCGCCACGGCCGCCGTGTGGCTGCTCATGCCCGAAAGCCGCGTCGCGCCGGATGCGGTGTGAAATCAGCTCGTCATCATCGCCCGGATATCGCCTTGCCTGTCGGTGACCGCCATGGCGATGGCACCTGCCTCAGTCCGATGCAGCAAGATATCGATCCGCGCGCCGCAAAGCTCAATCTTCTGCAAGCGCACCCGGGTCAGAAATTCCGGCAGCACCGGCCTATTGAACCGAACGGTGCGATCCGCGGGATCAAAGGTTATCCCAAGGCACGCGGCGAGGCAGCCCGGCAACGCACCCGCCGCCCAAGCCTGCGGGCTGCAGGCAACCGGATAATTGGTAGGTCCCTGATTACGCATGCGTGGAAAACCGCAAAACAACTCCGGCAAGCGCTGCAAATCCGTGTGCATTGCCGTATCGAACAATCCGCACAGTACTTTCGCCGCGGCGCCGGCAAGGCCATAGCGCGCGAAGCCCGCAGCAATCACCGTATTGTCGTGCGGCCACACCGATCCATTATGATATGACATCGGATTATAGCGCGCAGCGTCGCTTGCCACTGTGCGTATGCCCCATCCGGTCCAAAATCCACGCCCCACCAACCGCCCGGCCACCACACGGGCACGTGCCTCGTCCGGCAGGCCGGCAAACAGCATGTGCCCCGCGTTCGAGGCCGCAACCCGGCAAGGCCGTTTCTGTCCGTCCAGCGCCAGCACGTAAAGACCGAGTTCATCATCCCAGAACGCGGCTTCCACCTTCTCACGCAACACACGCGCCTGCTCGGAGAGCGTCGCGCCGCGCGCCTTAAAGCCGAGCGCAAGCGCCATGTCCGCAGCGGCCCGGCGTGCGGCGAATACATAGGCCTGTACTTCCGAAAGAGCGATCGGGCCGCGCGCGAGGCTGCTGTCCGCGTGGAAAATCGAATCGAAACTGTCCTTCCACCCCTGATTGATCAGCCCCTCTGCAGTTCGCCTGCCGTACTCCACGAACCCATCGCCGTCCGCATCCCCAAACTCGTCAATCCAGGTAATTGCCGCTTCCACATGCGGCCAAAGCTTCCGAATCGTTTCGACATCGCCGGTTCGCGCGAAGTAGGCCCCCGCCAGCACGACGAATAGCGGTGTGGAATCAACCGAGCCATAATAGCGTCTGAAGGGTACTTCCCCGAGCAGCGCCATTTCGCCATGGCGCACCTCGTGCAGTATCTTTCCCGGTTCGGAATCCGCCGCCGCATTGACTTCCGTCGCCTGATTCGCCGCCAGATAGAGCAACACGCCACGAGCCATCGCCGGCACCAGCCACATTGTCTGCAACGCCGTAATGATGGCATCCCTGCCGAACGCCGTGCTGAACCAGGGTATACCCGCATAGGGATAGGGACCGTCTTCCGTGTCCGTCACCAGCATCACCAGGTCGGCCACCGAGCGCGTTATCGCTTGGTTGAACAGCTCATTATCCGTTATAATTTGCGGCCACGCCGCCTGCGCCTGCCGAAGGCCACAGCGCGCGATGCGCATCGCGCGCACAAAACCGCTGGCCGGCCGCGGCGTCATCTTGCCCTCCTCCAGGCAAGCAATCTCCAATTCCACGGTTGCATGCGCACCCGGCGGCAATTCGATACTATAGAGGGCGCAACATTCTCGCCACCCCGTGGGCGCCGGTACGCAATGAATGCGCGTGGATCGTATCAAATCATCCAGGCCGGTATACCGAAAAATG
>DATJOH010000345.1:0-8140 GCA_035507235.1 Acetobacteraceae bacterium | reverse complement strand
CATGACCGCGTCGTGGCCGGCCGCGGCGGCCCCCGCGCTATATCGTGCCGTCGCTCACCGCCCTTCGCGCCGAATTTCCCGGCATCTCCCTCATCTGAGCCTGGGCGACCACGCCACCGAAACTCCGGCGGGTTAATAGTGAAGCAAGGAAGATTCTTCTTTTTCTGAAGAAAAAGAAGCAAAAAGACTTTTTTCTGTTAGTGCCTGGCCGCGCGGTCGCTCGCGGCTCCGCACGCTCGGAGCAGAAAACTTTTGCTCATCGCTCCGCGCCTATCAATTCACCCAAGAACAGGCAATGTGACGCTTGGCTGTGGGCGCGTCAGTTCAGCCAAGTCGCTAAGCCAGTCCCTGCTCGATCGTCTTATTGCCTACTGCGCGCCGAACGGATGGGTGGTCGATTGGTAGGACCTGATGCCGAGGCCGTAATTCCGCCGCCGCGGCAGGCGGCATGCCATAAATCGCTCGGAACGCCCGATAGAAGGTCGAAAGGTTACTGAAACCGCATGCGAGGGCTATGCCCGTGATTGAGTCCGCGTGCTCGGCTCGAATCAGCAGCGCGTGACAGGCCTGTAGCCGCCGGCGCGTCAGCACTCTGCCAAAACTCTCGCCACCCGCCGCCATGGCGCCGTGCAGGCTGCGCACCGACATGCCAAGCGCCAGCGCCGCCGTCCGTGGCGCGAGGCCGGGGTCAGCGTAATGCGCCTCCATGTGAGCGTGGATCCGCTCCAGCCTGCACCGCTGCCGCATTGCACGATTCGCACCCAAAGCGGTCATGTCGGTACTCCCCTCTCGCCTTCCAGTCGGCGCAGGGGTGGACCAGCCAGGGGCCGCCAGTCCTCAGAGCTTCTCAGAATCAGGTCTCAAAACTTCTCAAATTCAGGCTTACGCGAAAGGCTGCTCGCCCTTTAGCTTGGTACGGGGCGTCATTCGCCCGCGGCCCGTGTTACGCCTCGGCGAGGTGCATGCCGCAGGCAATCCATTCGGGTTCGCCAAAGCGCCCCAAGCTTTTGCTGCTCAGGTGCCTGAGCCATCCGTAAACTGGTGCTGCGTCACTGGGCAGGCGGCGATCGCGGTCTGGGTCAGATCGCGCATATTGGATGTCCAGCACTCCCCAAGCACTGAGCAGTAACAGGCAGTGAAGGACAGATGCGACATGTCATGCGTGAATCGGTCAAACAAATTGGATGATGACGCCATCTTCTTGAGCTGGAAAGTAATGATGTGCTCGCCGGGACGAAGGACATTATTGAATACCTTGCCGAAGCCGAAACCCTCGATCGGAGGGAGCGCTTTGCCCGGCACCGTCGGCGGCAGGCCGCAGCAGCGCCGCAGCAGATCGACCGCGCCATCCACCGGCTTGCCATCGAAAAACACCTCGAACGTCATGATTTTCGCCGGCCCGACGCCGGCATTCTCCACGTCCAGCTTGGCTTCGTCCGAAACCTGATCTTCCGAAAGCTGCAGGAATGGCCAGGAATTGGCGGCGAGCAAGCCGCGCTGCGTGCGCTCGCCACGAATGGCGACGACAAGCGACACGACGGAAATGAAAATAGCTGCCGTCGCCGCCAGAAGATCAAACAGGAACCGGCCGGTTCGCGGCGGCTGGCCGAACGCTTCGGCGGGACCAAGGCGGTCATGCGATAATGCCATGTGTCAGCGCTCCCAGAAAAAACGGCGTGCGCCTGCTTCGCCCTACTCCGCAGCGGCCGCCGGCGCGTTGCGCGCGATATCGGCGGCCGCCTGGTCGGCGATCTGGCCGAGCAGTCGGCTCAAAGTGCCGGCGAGGGCCGCCGGATCGGCGCCCGACGCCGGCGCCTCGAACGAAATCGTATGCGCCGTCAACGGCCTGTGCGCGCGGCCGCGTTCGATGGCAAGCGCGCCGGACGCCGTCACCGTTCCGTCCGCATTGGCATCGAAACGATCCACATTCAGCTCCACGCGCAACTCGGGATCGGCGGCGATCGCGCCATCGCCCGAGAACACGCTGCTGCCTGGCAGGCGCTGTCGCAAATCCTGCGCCAGCACGCGCCCGATCATGTCGGCCAGCGGCTCGCCCCAGCGCGCCCCGCTGGTCAACGCCAGATGATAGTCCGATTGTTTCAGCACGATATCGGACCGGTCCAGGTAGCCGGCGAGCCCGGGGCGTACCACTTCAATGAGGAGCGGCCGGGTCGCTTGCGGTGTGCCGGGCACCGGCTGAAGCGTGTAGTAAGTGGGCTCGGGGGACGTGCAAGCGGCGAGCAAGAAGAAAAGAAGGAAAGATTTCTTTTTTGAAAAAAAGAAACAAAAAACTTTTGCTCCTGGCATGCCGCCCTCAGGGTAAACCCGCGTAGCGTCCGGCGCCCAAACGGAAAAAAGTTTTTTGGTTCTTTTTTTCAAAAAAGAACTCTTTCTTCTCTCTTTCATCGTTCCGACGCCCGTCCACTACGCCCCAGCAGTAACGCCTCCGGATGCCGATCCAGGAAATCCGCCAGCAACCTTATGCTCCGCGCCGCGTCATTCACCTGGTCCAGCAGCCGATTCATGTTGCGCGAAAAGTCCGAATTCCCGCCATAGCCGTTTTCACCCAGCAGCGAATTGGCTTTTGCGACCGTTTGCTGCAAATCCTGCGCGAGTTGCGGCAGCCGGCGCAACGCCGGCGTCAATCCCTCGTTCGCCTTGCGGGCGATTTGCCGTATGTCGCCGAGCGTCACGGAAAGATCGTGCATTGATTGCCGCAATTCCGCGCCATTCACCCCTTCGTTCAAAGAGTGCATGGTGCTGGCCAGGTCACGCCCGATCTGATCGAACGGAATGGCATCGAGCTTCGTCGCGATATCGCTCAGCGAAGACATGATATTGTCGATGCCGCCGGATTGGCTTGGCACCACCAGCGCGTCGCCCTCATGGCTGAGCCTGGCGGCCGGCGCATTGGGCACATATTGCAGCGATATCGCCTGCTGCCCGGTAATGATATTGCTCGATGCCAGCACGGCGCGCAGACCCGCCCGCACAAAGGCGCTGGCAGCTTCATCAGTACTCATGCCGCCTTCATCGTCGTGCAGGCCCGGAATGCGCTGCGGTTGCAAGTCGAACGCCACGCGCGCCTTCGCCTCCCCGGCGCCGGCATTCAACGCGAGGCGCACATCCGTGACGATACCTATTTGCAAGCCGAACATGACCACCGGCGAGCCTCTCGTAAGGCCACCCACCGCACTGGTGAAGTAGGTTACAAAGGGAATGTTGCGGGTGAACCCCGCCGTATCGGCCTCACCCTCGCTTGTATAAAGACGAAATTGGCTATCCGCGGCACTCCGCGGTCTGCCGCGCGCATAGGGCGGAGTCTTGAAAGCCACGCCGCCGGAAAGGATCGCCTGAAGCGACTCAATCTCGACATGAACGCCCTGCGCGCCAAGCGTCACGGAGAGCCCGGAGGCATTCCAGAACAATGTCCCGTCATCCACGAATTTGTCATACGGCGCGCGCACGAAGATGCGTATTTCGACTGGCCCGGTGCCATTGCCAAGGTCGTAGTTGAGTACCTCGCCCACATCGACATCGCGGTAAAACACCGGCGTGCCGACGCTGATCGACCCCAGACGTACTGCCCGCAAACGGAACGTCGTCCCCGGCTCGTCGGAGCGGACTCCTGGCGGCTCCTCGAGGCCGGTGAATTTGTAGGTCGGCGTGCCGCCGGGCGTACCCGGATCGACTTCGATATAGGCGCCGGATACCAGCGTTTCGAGGCCGGATATGTTGCCCGGCGTGAGGCGCGGCCGCACCACCCAGAAGCGCGCGTGGTTGGTGAGGATCGCGTCGCCTTCCCGCTTCATGCGCACATGCACCACCACGTGGGTGAGATCGTGCGAAAGATGCACGTTCTCCACGGTGCCGAGCGCCACCGCCTTGTGCTCCACGAGGGTCTGGCCCGCGGTAATACCGTTGGCGGTAAGGAACGTTATCGTCACCAGCGGCCCGCGGTCGGAAAGATAGCGCACGCCGAGATACAGGCTGATCCCCGCTGCCACGATCGGCACCAGCCAGATAAGATTGAAGCGCCGCCGGCGAAGCACGGCGGTGATCGAGGCGCGGCTCTCGCTCACGCGGCGGTCTCTGCCACCTCATTTTCCGCGCGCATGGCAACGACATGGCCGCCCGCTTCCGCGGCGTCCCACATCAGCCGCGGATCGAACGCGGCGGCCGCGAACATGGTGAGGATCACCACCGACGCGAACGCGATGGCCCCCGGGCCGGGCAGCACCGTCGCGACAAAGCCCATGTGCACGAGCGCCACCAGGATGGTCAGCATGAAGACGTCGATCATCGACCAGCGTCCCACGCTATCGATCAGTCGGTACAGCCGCGTGCGGGAAACCAGCAGGGCGGGACTACGGTCATGAGTCATCAGCAGCATGGCCGTCAGCCCGGTCAATTTCAGCAGCGGCACGGTAATGCTGGCGAGGAACACCAGCAACGCCAGCGGAAGCATATCCAGTTGCACCAGTTCGACCACGCCCTGCCAGATGGTGCTCGGCTCCCCATCGCCGAACCGGATAACGGTTATGATCGGGTAAAGGTTCGCCGGCACGTATAAAACCGTGGCGGCCGAGAGCAACGCCCAGGTGCGCACGATACTTTGCCGTTTGCGCTGCCTGAGCCGCCGGCCGCAGCGCGGACAAGGCCACAGGCTCGGCGCGGTTAGCACCAGGCGGCAGCAATCGCAGCCGATCCGCCGGTCGGTCGCCGGCGGCGTGCGCAAATGCAGCAGGCCGCGAGCCTCCAGCTCCTCCCACACCGCCTCATGGTCCAGCACCGCATCCGCACCGATCAGGCAGAGCATCATCCCACCGAGCGCGAACAGCGCCGGCCCCACATCCACATCGCCAATCGCCTGCAACCGTGTGTAGGCAACGAAGGACCCGAGGAGGAAGACCTCGATCATCGACCAGGGGCGGATGCGTTCCACAAAGCCGAACAGGGTGGGCAAAATGCGCGGCGGTTGCGGCAGGCGCAGGCCAAGCAGCACCGCCAACATCAGCGCAAGCTGCACTGCCGGCATGACCACCAACGTCAGGAGCACCACCAGGCTGATTTCCCACATGCCGCGCTGGTCCAGCATGGTGGGGCCGCTGAACAGCGTCGCCCGGTAGTCGCGCCCGACGGTAAACACACTCATAAGCGGCAGTTGCAAAGCGACGATGAACAGCAGCAGCGCGCCCAGCGTGCAGGCGAGGCAGCGCGTCAGGCTGTCACGATGGCCGTAGCGCAGTGTGGCGCCGCAGCGACGGCAGCACGCGGCGTCGCCTGGCACGAGCGGCGGCACGTCCTGAAACAGGCCGCAATCCTGGCATTCGCGCTCGCCGCGGAGGATGTGACCGTGCTCAGACAAATTGGACGGACTCGGCAAGGCGCGGCAAATTGGCGGCCTTCGCGTGGAGGCAAGGCCGGTGAGCAGTGTGACGTTCGATCAGCGGGCCCATATGATCGTGCTGGGGAACGAGAAAGGCGGCTCCGGCAAGTCCACCAGCGCCATGCATCTGGTCGTAGGCCTGCTGCGGGACGGCTACAAGGTGGGCGCGATCGACCTGGATGCCCGCCAGGGCACCATTTCCGGCTACCTCACGGCGCGCGCCGCCTATGCCGACCGGCACGGCGCACCGCTGCCGCAGCCGCAATCGATCAGCGTGCACAAGAGCACCGAGGACAGCCGTGCCGCCGCCGAAGCCGAGGAGGCGGCACGCTGGGAGGACGCGGTGCATACGCTCTCCCGCTCCTGCGAGATCATCGTCGCGGACTGCCCTGGCGCGGATACGTTCCTGAGCCGCCTCGCCCACTCCTTCGCCGACACGCTGATCACGCCGATCAACGACAGTTTCGTCGATTTCGCCATGCTGGCGCGGGTGGATCCGGACAATCACGCGGTTATCAATCCGAGCATTTACAGTGAGATGGTGTGGGAAGCGCGGAAACGGCGCTTTGCCCGCGACCGTGGGCGCATCGACTGGATCGTGATGCGCAACCGGCTGGGCAGCACGGAGATGCGCAACAAGCGCGACGTCGGCGCCAGCCTGGAGACGCTGGCCAAGCGCATCGGGTTCCGCACCGTAAAGGGATTTGGCGAGCGGGTGATCTTCCGCGAGCTCTATTTGCAGGGCCTGACGCTGATGGATGTGCGGGATGCCGGCGTTTCGGTGAATATCGGCATGAGCCACGTCGCCGCCCGCGCCGAGGTGCGCAGCCTGATCGGCGCCATCAAGAAGCCGCCGCCGCGCTCCATGGCGGAAGCAGCAGCCCCGGCCGCCTGACCCCTGGCAGCGGGACGCGTTGCGGCCCCGCCTGCCCTCCTGTATAGGCGGCGGCCTTCCTGGCGCGCCGACGTAGCTCAGCGGTAGAGCAACTGATTCGTAATCAGTAGGTCCACGGTTCAAATCCGTGCGTCGGCACCACCGCAGGCCGCCGGATTTGGTTCGACTGGCCGGCGGCACCGTGTGCGCTGCGGATCATTCCGACCGAGCAAGCTTGCTTTCCTAACTCGGGATGGTAGCCGCAAAATAGCACAGGCTCCCTTTGGCTTTTTTCGCCGAATCAGCCGAGGGGAATAACGACGATGCTTGCGACGGGGCGCGCGACCGTCGCAACGTTGGCCGCGGTGGACGGCGCGATTCTCATTTGTGCGGCTTGCGGATGTGCATTTCCTGAGGGGCTGAAAGGCAGCCACCGGGATGAGGAGGAGAACGATGTCTGCCCTGGCTGCTGGGTTCCGGGACAGGTTGGGTACGGGCTGGACGCACCCTGGGATACGCCCAAGTAGCTCCGCGTTATCCCTGGCAGGCAATCGCCCCGCGAGGAGGCGGCGCCGGCCACGTTCCCTCGGCCGAACCACCCCAGGGGTTTAGTGCGATTTCGGCGGCGTGTCCTGGAGGTGCGCGACACTTGGCGAGGCACCATTGCCCGGCGTCGCGCTGCCGGCACGCGGGCGCCGTCCGTGCGCGTGCATCCGCATGGCGCGGTTATGCGCCACGCTCGGCGCCGCCCCTGACCCCGGCGGCTTGGGAGGGGTTGCATCGGGTGATTGCGACGTCGCGGGCGCATCGGAGCCGCGAATGGCGGAGACGCTTGGCGCCGCGCCTGCGCCCGGCGCCTTAGCGGGGTCGGGCGCAGGTGTCTGCGCCTTGCCTGGAACGGCCGACAGCGACAGCGCCGCCGCGCCGGCTGCGATAATCACATGCTGCAATCTGAACATAGCCTCGCTCGGTTCTATTTGGTCCGGATAACGCGGGGCGCCGCAATATCGTTCACGCGCGCCCCGCAAGCGAGACGGCGACGGCTACTCTTTTGAGTTTGTGGCGCAGCAAGCACCGGGAACCCTGTGCACAAGTGTGCGGAAAGGATCGGCGGCCCGCTGCACGCGCCGCGCATTGAAGCGCCCGGTGGGCCAGCAACCCGGCCGGCCGGGGCTTTTCAGGGCGACGTTGACCGGTAGGGCAAGAACCAGGCCTCAGACTACTCGCCGAAAGCATCGTCGTCACACGCGCGTCCCTGGACGCAAAATCGGGCGCTTTTGTCCTATGCCTCTGTGGCGGCGATCGAAGATTGTTCTTGCCGCCGAGTGCCTAGGCCAGCCGGCACGCCATCGAGAGATCGCGCCCTGAAAGGTGCAAACGGATGCGCGACGTCTGGGCTACCGGTCCGGGCGGGATGTTTGACGGATTTCGACGACATGCGTTTCATCCCTTTATAACGGATTCCCAACATGACCGAGCAAAACCACATGACAGGTTCGGTCGATGCGCAACCGGCATCGGATGGCAACACCTCGGCTGCCGCGAACGCCGTGCCGCAAGCGCCACCCGGGGCCGGAACAATACCGCGGAAGCGCAAGCTGCTGGCCGCGCTTGGTGTAGCACTTCTGATCGTTTTTCTCGTGTTCGGCATTCCTTGGATCGAGGAAATGCTCAACACCGTTTCCACGGACGACGCATACGTCAACGGCCACGTGACGTTTGTTGCGCCCCGCGTCGCGGGACAGATTTCCCGCGTGCTGGTCGATGATAACTACCGGGTACGCAAGGGCGACCTCCTCGTCGACCTGGACAAGGAGCCCTACCAGGTTGTGGTCGCCGAAAAGCAGGCGGCGGTCGACATCGCGAGCGCGGACCTG
>DATJOH010000344.1:0-2042 GCA_035507235.1 Acetobacteraceae bacterium | reverse complement strand
GAATTTGTGGCGGCGCGCCGCGGTATCCCGGTCCAACTGGCTTATGAGCCTACGCTGCTCGGCAGCGCCGGAACCATCGCGGCGAACTGGGATTTCGTGGACGGCGGCGAGTCCTTCCTGGTGGTCTACGCTGACAATCTCACCACCTTCCGGCTGTCCGAGTTGATGGCATTCCACGGCACCCATAGCCACATCGCCTCCATGGCCCTGTTCCGCTCCCCCAATCCTTCGGCCTGCGGGGTGGTCGAAATGGACGCCTCCGGCCTGGTCACCGCATTCTGGGAGAAGCCCGAGAATCCGCCCGGCGATCTGGTCAATGCCGGCCTCTACGTTTTCCGCCGTGAGGTGCGGCCGTATCTGCCCAGCCAGGTGCCCTCCGACGTGGGCCGCTCGTTGATGCCGGCGCTGGCCGGCCACGCCATGGGGCTACCCATCGGCGGATACTTCACCGATATAGGTACTCTGGAAAATTACTACAGCGCGCAGGCGGATTATGCCGCCGCCTGCCGCGCCCGCGAGGAATCATGATCATTTCACAAACGCCATTGCGCGTCAGCTTTGCCGGCGGCGGCACCGATTTCCACCGCTACTACCGGGAGCATGAGGGCGCCGTGGTCAGCTCCGCCATCGATAAGTATGTGTACGTGGTCGTGGTGCCGCGTTTCGACGAGCTGATCATTGTCAATTACACCAAGAAAGAAACCGTGGAGAACGTCCGCGATCTCAAGCATGAACTGGTGCGCGAGGCCTTGCTGCGCACCGGCGTCGAAAACGGCGTCGAGATCACTACCCTGGCGGATGTGCCGTCCGAGGGTTCCGGCCTGGGGTCGTCCAGCACCGTCACGGTGGGGCTGCTGCACGCACTGTACGCCTATAAGGGCCGCCTGGTGACGGCCGAGCAGCTGGCGCGGGAAGCCTGCGAGATCGAGATCGACATCTGCGGCAAGCCCATCGGCAAACAGGATCAGTACATCGCGGCCTATGGCGGCATTTGCCAGTTCACGTTTCGCAAGGACGATTCCGTGGATGTGAAACCGTTCCGCCGCTCCCCTGAGCTGTTTCACGGGCTCTCGCGCAACGTGATGTTGTTCTACACCGGGCGCACGCGCAAGGCGGGGAATATTCTCAGCGTGCAGGATCAGCGCACGGACGTGAATATCGAGCAACTGCACTGCCTGAAAGCTTTGGCGCACCGCACCGCCGAAGCGCTCGACCGGCTGCGGCTGTGGGAGGTCGGGCGCGTGCTGAACGACGGCTGGCAGTTGAAACGGCAGTTGGCGGAGGGCATCAGCAGTCCTGAGATCGAGGAGATGTACGATCTGGCTTTGAGCGCGGGCGCCGCGGGCGGCAAGATCTGCGGCGCGGGCGGTGGCGGTTTCCTGCTGTTGTACTGCGATCCGGCACACCATAAGGCGGTGCGCAAGGCCATGGAGGCCTACCGCGAGCTGCCCATCGCGCTCGATCCGGACGGCAGCAAGATCATCTTTCAGAATCGCGCCGGCTACCGCATGGCGAGTGTCTGACCGGGTACACGCCATGATGCGGCGCTGCCTCTTCCTGGATCGCGATGGAGTGATCAACGCCGCGCCGCCGGCCGGCGCATATATCCGCTGCTGGGAGGAATTCCGGCTGCTGCCGGAAGTAGTTTCCTGGATCCGCCTGTTCAAGGCCGCCGGCTTTCTGGCGATCGTGATCACCAACCAGCGCGGCATCGCGCTCGGTGTGATGACGGAAAGCGATTTGCTGGCGCTGCACGAAAAAATGCGCGCCGCACTGGCCGCGCAAGGCGCCGTTCTCGACGATATTTTTTATTGCCCGCATGCCGAGGACGCCTGCGATTGCCGGAAGCCGTTGCCGGGCATGGTGATCGAGGCGCAGAAGAAATGGGATATCGATCTGGCGGCCTCTCTGCTGGTCGGCGACGGCGAGCGCGACCGGCTGCTTGCCGCGCGCTGCGGCATCCCGTTCGCGCTGGTACGGGATGGGCGGGTCGTGCAGGGCTGATGCCGTAGCGCGGGCGGGCAGACTTGCTTCCGCCGGAC
>DATJOH010000343.1:0-4343 GCA_035507235.1 Acetobacteraceae bacterium | reverse complement strand
CGCGTATGGCTGCATAACGGCATGCTGCAGGTGAATGGCGAGAAAATGTCGAAGAGCCTCGGCAATTTCTTCACCTTGCGCGATGTGCTGCAACGGGCGCCGTGGGAGGCGGTGCGGCTGCTGCTGCTTTCGGCGCGCTATCGGTCAGTGCTGGATTTTTCCGATGCGGGCCTCAAGGAAGCGCGCGATGCGATCGATCGGTTCTATCGGGCGTTGCAAAAAACACCGGCGCCGGCCGGGGCCAAGGTGCCGGAGGGGTTCCTCGCGGCACTGTGCGATGATCTGAACACGCCGGCGGCGATTGCGGAACTGCATGGGCTGGCGGATGCCGCTCTTGCGGGGGACCAGGTGGCGGCCGGCGGCCTGAAGGCGGCCGGGGCGCTCATTGGGTTGCTGCAGCAGAACCCGGAAATCTGGTTTCAGGGTGGCGACGGCGATGCGGCGGTGGAGACGGCGATTGCGGCGCGGCTTGCGGCGCGGAAGGCCCGGGATTTTGCCCGCGCCGATGCGATACGGGCAGACCTGGCGGCGCACGGCGTGGTGTTGGAAGACGGCCCCCAGGGCACCACGTGGCGGCGGACGCAGTGACGGAGTTTGCGATGAGACTGGCAGGATTCCTGGTGCTCGCCTCGGCCGGCGCCGCGATGGCGCAGCCGATGGCCAACATGCCCGGCATGGCGGCGCCTGCGCCCGGGAGCGCCGCGGCGACAAGGCATATTCCGGGCTTGGCCTACGTGCCGCTGCATGATTCGACGAAGGCGTTCAAGGACGCAATGAAGCCGATGATGTCGGGCATGGCCGCGCCCTACACCGGCGACGCCGATCATGATTTCGTTACGCACATGATGGCGCATCATCAAGGCGCGATAGATATGTGCCAGGTGGAACTGAAATACGGCAGTGATGCGAAGATCAAAGCGCTTTGTGATCGCATCATCACCGCGCAGACCAGCGAAATTCACCTGATGCAGGCATGGCTCGCGAAACATCCGGCGAAAAAAATGGGGGCGAATATTCCGTCGAACATTCAGTGGAAGTAGATGGCAGCGTTTTCACATTTGCCTTAAGGCCAGGCACTCGGTTCATGGTGAGCGAAAAGACAGTGAAGCCACAGATGAACACGGATCGGCACAGATGGCCGGCGCCAGGGAAACGTTTAGCTCGACGGAGCGACGCAAATCTATTCCCGGGCTTGCGTGGCGCACGCGGGTATGCAATGTCTGCTGGCAAGCTGCATTACGTACTTATAACGTGTCTTTCGCTTGTGCTTTTCGTCGCCTGGGCACGTCCTGTCGTCGCGCAGCATGTTTCGATGCCAGGGATAGAACTCCCGAACCCTCGTCCTCGGGGAAATCCCGGCGGCCCGAATGTGGGCCCGTTCGACTTCGGAGACGATACCTATAACCCGAATGACGACTCGACGGTTGCTTACCGGGAGGCAATGGCTCACGTTATCGCCGATTTGAAGGCGCCTTATCTTAACAAGCCTGATAATGACTTCATCACCCACGTGACACCACTTCAACAAGGTGAAATTGATGCCTGCCGCGTGGAACAGCGCCTCGGCACCGACGCCGATCTCATAGATCTCTGCACGCGCATTGTCGCGATACGCGAGGATGAAACGAAGCTGATGCAGCGATGGCTCGCCGCGCACAATCACTCCACGCGCCGGAAGCTGCCGCCGCCCAATATCAATTGGATACTGCGCAAGGCGCAGGGTCAGTGAAGCGAAGGCGACGTGCACGTAGGCGCTCGGTGCAGGGATGACTGGCAAAGACCGCGGCGCCGTGCTGGAACCCATAGGCAATCCACCGGTAGTGATCCTGGTGCGTCCCCAGCTTGCCGACAATATCGGCGCCGCCGCGCGCGCCATGGCGAATGGCGGGTTGTTCCACTTGCGGCTGGTGGCGCCGCGCGACGGGTGGCCGCAGGAGAATGCCTGGCGGAACGCTTCCGGGGCGCACCGGATCCTGGAAGAGCTGACGGTGCATGAAACGGTCGCGGCTGCCGTTGCGGATTTGCACCATGTGTTCGCCACCTGCCCGCGGCCGCGGCATATTGTAAAGCCGGTGCTGACGCCGCGGGGGGCGTCGGCGGAGTTGCGGGAAGTGGCAGCGCGGGGTTTGCGGGCGGCGCTGTTGTTCGGGCCGGAACGGGCAGGGCTCGACAATGACGATATGGCGCAGGCGGATGCGCTGATACGCTATCCGATGAATCCCGCTTTCACGAGCCTGAACCTGGCGCAGGCGGTGATGGTGATGGCCTATGAATGGTGGCAGGCGGCGGATGCGACGCCGGCGCGCGAGCTGATGACGAACGAAACGCGGGTGGCGACGAAGGGGGAGCTGGAAAATTTTCTGGTTCACCTGGTGGATGAGCTGGACGCGTGCGGGTTTTTGCGTAACTTGCCGAAACGGCCCGGCATGGTACGGAATTTGCGGCATTTTTTCGAGCGCGGCGAAGTGACGGAGCAGGAATTGCGCACGTTGCATGGCGTGGTGACGGAATTGGCGGTGGGCCGCCGGCAGCGCGGGCGGCTGGAAAAGGACATGATGGACGGGTGAGGGACGCCGCCGCGCGGTATCGGCCGCTCGGGGCATTTCGTTTTGGTCTGGCGTTGCTGGTGGTGCTGCAGCATTTCCAGCATCTGCTGCCGTTGCCTGATCGATCGTTGCTGTCCGCCATGGGCTTCGGCGCGCTGGCGGTGGCATCGTTTTTCGCCGTCAGCGGCTTCGTGGTGGCGGAAGCCATGGCAAATTTTTATGCCGGCCGGCCAGGGGCGTTTCTGGCCAACCGCGCCCTGCGGTTGGTACCGCCGTACGCCGCGGCGTTGCTGCTTTCCGTGCTGGTGCATGCAGTGCTGTGGCACAGCGGGCGGCTGGTGCTGTGGGATTACCGGCTGAGCGGATCGCCGCTGGCGCCGGCGCGATTGCTCTCGGGCGTGCTCGGGCTAGTGCCGGGATTCCGGCCAGGCTGGTTCGGGCAGGATTTCGAATTCATACCGTTTGTCTGGTCGTTGCGCCTGGAAGTGGCGTTCTATATCGCGGCCGCGGGCGCGCTGCTGGGGGCGACGTTTATCGGCCGAAACTGGCCCGTTGCGGTTGCGATCCTGGTCGGGCTGGCGGGGAGCGCGGCGTTTCTGTTGCTGGCGCGAGGGCCGGGGGCGCTCAGTACGGCGCCGATGTTTCTTGTCGGGGTGTGCCTTTATCTGTGGGATACGCGGCCGGGGTGGGGCAGGGGCGTGCTGCTGGCGGTTGCGGCGGTGCTGGCCGCCGCCGGTTTTGCGTCCTGGCGCCAGCACGGGGCGCCCGTGCTGGCCTGGCAATTGCCGCTGCTGGCCGTTCTGCTTTTGCAGTTTGCCTGGCTGGCAAGGGCGGGGCGCGTGCCGTGGCGGCGGCACCTGGACCGGCGGCTTGGCGATCTGTCGTATCCGCTTTACCTCAATCATTACGTCATTGGCATCGTGGCCTCATCGCTCGCGCGGCGGGAAAGCATTGGGCTTTTCGCTGTCGCGATGATCGGCGCGGTAGGTTTGGCGGCGCTGGCCGAACGGTTGGTGGACCGCCCGTTGCGACGCTTCCGCGATCGCGTTCGCGCCGTTACGTTATAAAAGGAAGGTTTTCTTGGTGACTGCCCGGGTAGGGCGGAAAGAAGAACAGGAAAGGAAGGACTTCTTTTCTGAAGAAAAGAAGCAAAAGACTTTTTTCAGTGGCGTCCAAGAGCCGGTCCAAATGGGGGCTTCGGAGGCTGCCGAAACGGATAAAAGTTTTTTGATTCTTTTTTTCAAAAAAGAAGCCTTCTTTCTTAACTTCTAATAGCCACCCGCACGACCAACGCTCCACGCGTAACCGTCAATCGCAACGATTTGGCGCCCGACAGCAACGGCAGGACATCAAACACACCAAGCTGCCGCGCCGCCACGGTTTCGCCATTGACGGCGGTAATTGCGTCCCCCACGCGCAGCCCGGCCGTCGCGGCCGGCGAGCCAGGCGCCACGGCCAGCACCTCGATCCTGTCCGGCCCATGCTGGGTCAGCGACACGCCGGACCGATCCACCCGGAACGGCGCGTGCGCGTCCGCCGTCGGCACGAGTGTCAGGCTGCGGGCGCGCTCGTCGAAGGTGATGCGGAAACGCCCCAGCACCGCCGCGCCCAGATTGCCGGCCAGCGACCGGCTTACAAACGCGCCTGACTTTGCCTCGCTCACTGTCACCGGCACGTTTGCGAGCGCCAGCCCCGCGAACGTAAAATTGTCGCCGGTGAATTCGCGCGTCGCCAGCGCCCCGCCGACGCCGCCGGCGGTCAGGTTCGCGCGCCCGCCCTTGCGAAACAAGCCGTGCG
>DATJOH010000342.1:0-2604 GCA_035507235.1 Acetobacteraceae bacterium | reverse complement strand
GGTGCAGAAACAGACGATCAATAACGAACGCCTGACGGCGCAGAAACTGCGCGAAGGGTTCGGCGGCCTGGTGGTGCCGGAGCGCTACGTTCGCAAGCTGGTGCCCGCCATCAATGCCGGCCGCTCGATGCTGCTGTTCGGCCCGCCCGGCAACGGCAAAACCACCTTCGCCTGCCGCATCGCCGAGCTTTACGGCGACGTTGTCTACATTCCGCACGCGGTGGAGATCTCCGGCCAGATCATGCGCGTGTTCGATCCCGGCGTGCACCGCGTGGCGGCGGACCAGCCACAGGCCAGGGCCGCATCCACGGTCGGCGCGCGCGACATCGACACGCGTTGGGTGCCATGCAACCGGCCATTCGCCATGGTCGGCGGCGAATTGACGCTCGACATGCTGGATCTGCAATTCGACCCGCAGACCCGCGACTACACCGCGCCGCTGCACGTCAAAGCGCTGAACGGCGTCTTCCTGATCGACGATTTCGGCCGCCAGCGCATGGATCCCAAGGATCTGCTCAATCGCTGGATCGTGCCGATGGAAAACCGTATCGACTTCCTGAAGCTGCGCTCCGGCAAGACATTCAGCCTGCCGTTCGATGATTTGCTGATCTTCTCCACCAACATCGAGCCGCAAGAAATCATGGATCCGGCGCTGCTGCGCCGCATACCGTACAAAATGAAACTCTACGCGCCGACCCGGGCGGAGTTCACGGCGCTGTGGGAGACGGAGACAGCCGCGGCCGGTCTCACCGTGCCGCCGGACGTACTGGAGTTCGTCATCCGCATGCTGGGCGGGCCGTCGAGCTTCGGCCTCGCCTATTTCCAGCCGCGCTTCATCTGCAACCAGGTAACCGAAGCTTGCCGCGCCTTCGGCCTGGAACTGCGGATGACGCGCGAACTGGTCGCGGAGGCGCTTTCCAATCTTTACGTGCAGATCGAAAACGAGCGCGAAGCCGCCGACGCGGCCTCGGGGTAAATCACCGCCCGGCGTCGCCCTCTGCAAGCACGGTATCCGCCCAGCACTCCAGTTGTCCGGCGGTACCGTTGAGGTCGGTCAGCTTGCCGTCGAGAACGCACAGCGCGTCCTGGTAGCCGGCCAGCGAATGGCCGAGGCCAGCAACGCCAATTCCCAGCTCCGTCATGGCGAAACGCCAATCGCTCAGCGCCCGCCGCTGCTCGTCGAGCGCCGTCTGCAGCGACTCCAACGCCGTCTGCAGCCGCATCGCGGCGGGCCCGCCCGGGGCGCGGCTAGGGAAAGGAATGATCACGGCGTCGGTCATCGCATGGGCTCCGCTTGGTGCGGTTTACCTGTCATAAACCAGTCCAAAAATAAAGAACTTTTTTAGAAGATGAGAGAACCGCCAATGGCGCGGACACCCAGCACGGTCGTGAGGATAACGACGACCACAACCGTCAGTGCCCACCGCATGATCATGTAACCGTGCGGCACCAGCTCCCGCCGCCGGCCACGCGCCTCGATAATGGCGGTGCCAATGAAGCCGGCAATGAGCAACGCAATCGCCAGCGTCGGATGCAGCAGTAATCCCAGCAGCGCCGCGCCCCAGCCAATCAGCCCCGGCAGCACGCCCAAAACCAGGCGCTCACGCTCCGCCGGCTCCTGCTCCCCCTCCAGCACGAACCCCCAATGCACGCCGCCCACAAAGGAAAGCACAACCGCGCTGTAGGTAATCAACGCCAAAGCATCCAACGTGCTGTCCGGCGGATTGTGCCGCACCGCGCCCAACGCCGTGATGAAAAACGGCACCAAACCCGCCCCGCTCAAAATCACCGCCAATAGCGGCAACCGGCTCTCGGTCATCTGCGCCCCCTAGTTCGTCGCCCACCGCCCTAGCACACTTCCCGCCGGCGGCGACCGGCGGCTAGCCCGGGATTGATCGTCGGGCATTAAGATTGCCTTCGGCGACCAGGGGGCTTTGCCCCCTGGACCCCCATTGGGGCCTAAGGCCCCAAACCCCTGCTCTTGTCAGGGGAAAAGGTGGGGCACATCTCAGGCCGCACCAACATCCTTGTTGCGCCCCTCCTTTTCCCCTGACGAAAATAGATGGGGTCTGGGGCGTCACGCCCCAGCGGGCTGCGCAGCAGGGGGCAGAGCCCCTGGCCGCCGGAGGCGAACTCGATACCCGACGATCAAGCCCGCCTGGCGCTAGTCGCCCGCCGCCAGGAGTGCGCCGGCGCGGGAGGGCAGCAGGCGGGGTTCGGCGGCGCGGGCAGGGAAGGCGGCTACGACCGCGACGGTTACTGCCGCGAGGTAGGGCAGAGACTGCGTGAACAGCACGGCACACCAGAGTACGGCTTCGGCAGTGGCCAGGTGGTGGGCGATGCCGACGCCGATCATGGCCGCCCAGCTCAGGACCAGCAGGGCGAGTTCCTCGCGCGCCATGATCAGGCCTTGCACCAGGGCCGGCGCGCCTTCCATTTTCGGCGTTACCAGGAACGGTGCGCTGCGGATGAACAGACCTTTCCACACGGCCTTGCCGATGGTGTGGCTGAGTGCCAGGCCGGCCACGGCGGCGCCTACCCGGTCCTTCAGGCCGCACGGCACCTTGGCGCCGTAGAGCGAGAAGATCTGGGCGATCTTGAAGA
>DATJOH010000341.1:0-2215 GCA_035507235.1 Acetobacteraceae bacterium | reverse complement strand
ATTTCAAGCCGCGCAAAGCCGGCATCGAAATAGCGGCCGAACGGAATCGTCGTTTCGGGGGGAACGAAATCGCCATTTTCGCGCAAGGCGGGTTCAAGCGGGCGCGAATCCGCATGCAGAAGATCGGCAACCAGCGGGCTTTCGGCGGTCGCAAAACCCTGCGTGATTCCAGCCCTGTCGAAACCCATCAGACGCCTCCCTTTGTTCGCGCCAGCGTGGCACGTTTGCTGCTGCGGATCATATACTAGCTAACTAATGCCGCCTGGGGTAGAAGGCAGGATGGATGTTCTTTTTCGTCACCGCCCAAGCGGGGGAAAAGGAGAACAGGCAAGGAAGGACTTCTTTTCTGAAGAAAAGAAGCAAAAGACTTTTATCAATGGCGTCCAACAGCGAGTCCAAATGGGTGAACTCAGACGCTGTCCGAAACAGGTAAAAGTTTTTTGCTTCTTTTTTTCAAAAAAGAAGAATCCTTTCTTTTTCTCGGTGTTTACTAGCGGCGCGGACCAAACCCCAGGAATGCCGGCTCAATAAGGCATCGCTCGGCCTCGATCTGCATAGCCATATAATCCCGTATGGCGGCACGTAGTGCCAGGTAGGTGTGATCTTCACCGAAGGCGGGCCGCAGCGCCTGCAAGGCCGCCAATCCGGATTGCAACGCGCCGCGCAGACGACAGGCTCGCGCGCCGAGCGCGGTGAGCGACGCATAGCCCGGCGCATCGGCCGCATCAGCCAGCGCCGCGGCAATAAGCCCGGCGTCGCGCTGCTGGCCCGCCTCATCTAGGAACCTTTGCACGCGCGGCAGCAGGGCCCGCAGCGCTGCGATATCGTCGGTCAGGATTTGTCCCTCCGCGGCCAGGCGCACCCGCACGTGGCGCAGCAAATGCCCGATCGTTGCCGCCGCGCTGCGTTCCGGCACGTTGGACAGCCCCGGCTTGATCACGTTTTCCAGCGTTGCCTCGATGGTGCGCAGCACGTCTTCCGCGGTCGGTAGACTCATCGTGCGCCAGCCCTACCGCATGTCCACGGATTGATTGAGTTCGTCGAACAGCGATGCGGGAATAGGCGGCACCAATCCCATGGCACTCGCCAGCACGCGCCGGCACACGTGGTACACTTCGGTTCCCGTCCATACCTGACGGATATGTGCTTGCCCGGCCTGCGTATGCGCGATGACCGCCGCATTGCGGGCAAGCACGGCCAGGTTCATTGCACGGACGACCCGATAGTAATTGACCGAAGCCAGCGGAATCTCCGTGCCGCTTAGCTCGGCATAGGCGGCGAGCGCGTGTTCCATGCCCCAGATCTGCTGCCCGCCGCTGATAATCGGCTCCGCGAAACCTTGCATGAAGGCAAAATCGCTTGCGGGGTCGCCGATGCTTACTTCTTCCCAGTCGCTCAGTGCCACGAGCTTGCCGTCACGGAAAACCTCCTCGCCCAGGCCGTTCGTGCCCTTGCACAATGTCAGGCGCACCGCCGGCGGCGCGTGGTCGGTGAGCCATTCGCAGGCTTCCAGGAAAATCGGCGTCGGCTCGGCGCTTGCACTTCCTATGCGCGCTCTCACGGTTGCTACATAGCTGCGCGCCGCTTCCGCGGCGTTTGGTGGCACCGCCAGGCGCTCGCCCAAGCCCAGGCCGCGCCAATCCGCCTCATGCAGTTTCGCGATCGCCGCGATATGTTCGCGCGCAACGGCAATGCGCAGCGAATCATACGCGGGTGAAGGATCGGCGTAATGCGGAACCCGCCAGTCGCCGTCGATTTTTTCGCGTATATAGAAGGGCCGCGGGGCGACGCGCGAATCATCCTCCCACCATAATGCGCGCGCCACCGGCAGACCGACGCCACCCAATCGCTGGTAGATGAAATACTCCTGATTCAACGGCGTGGGATCGGTGCTGCCGGACGGATGATCCGCGCGCAACACGATCTCCTGCCGCGTGCCATGCGCATCCAGGTAGGCGCCAAACCAGGTCTCGCGCGACGTGCCGCGCGGGAATTTTGCGAGCGACAGCGCCGTCACGCCGAGTCCCAGCCGTGCGCCCAGATAGGCGTTCAGCCAGGCGACGGAAAATTCGGCAGGGCGGTCAGACGAATCCATAGGGTGCGTAAGCGCCGTTGATGAACATTTCCACTTGCGCCGCGCCAGTGCCCTGCGTGCCGTCCGGCGCAATGGTTGTCACGTGGCAAAGATATTCCGGGCCATGCACTTTTTGCTGCG
>DATJOH010000340.1:0-3460 GCA_035507235.1 Acetobacteraceae bacterium | reverse complement strand
ACCGGCACGCATCACGATCCGCGGGGCCGCCTACGCGCCACCTGGGGCCACTCGCTCATCGTCGATCCGTGGGGCCATGTCGCGGCCGCGCTCGAGGCGGCGCCTGGCCATGCCACCGCGACGCTGGATTTCGCGCAACTGGCCTCTGTGCGGGAGAAGATGCCCGTGCTGCAGCATCGCCGCCTGGCCTGAACCGGCATGGATCAGCCCTTGCCCGATACGATCGCCGCCACCCCGCGCAGTCTTGCCGGCATCTGCTTTCTCGCTGCCGCCACGGATCTGGCCCAATCGGCGCGCGAACGCCTGATCGGGCTGTATGGCGACACGAATTTCGCCAGGGCCGACGTGGTGGTCGCCCTCGGCGGCGACGGCTTCATGTTGGAGACCATGCATCGCGTGCTCGGCACCGATACGCCGGTCTACGGCATGAATTGCGGGTCGGTCGGCTTCCTGATGAACCCGTATCAGGAGGAGGGGCTGAAGGAACGTCTCGCCGAATCACAGGAGGTGGAACTGCATCCGCTCCGCATGTCGGCAATCACCCGCGCCGGCCTGGTGGAGGAGGCGCTGGCGTTGAACGAAGTGTCGCTGCTCCGGCAAATTCGGCAAACCGCGAAAATCCGCATTTCCGTGGATGGCCGGGAACGCCTTTCCGAGTTGGTATGCGATGGCGTGCTGGTTGCCACGCCCGCGGGCTCCACGGCCTACAATCTGTCCGCCCACGGCCCCATAGTACCCTTGTCGGCCAACCTGCTGCCGCTGACGCCGATTTCTGCCTTCCGCCCACGCCGCTGGCGCGGCGCGCTGCTGCCGGCAACCGCGGAAGTGACGTTCGAGGTGCTGGAGCCCGACAAACGTCCCGTCGCCGCGGTGGCGGACTTCACGGAAGTACGCGATGTCGTCTCGGTAGCCGTCAGTGAGGATCGCAGCGTGCATACGATCATTTTGTTCGACCCGGACCAGGGGCTGTCGGAGCGCATCGTCGCCGAACAGTTCACTGTCTGACGCCATGGGAAACCGCCACGCCGCGCTGGCGCTTGCCTTCACCCTGATCGTCCCCACCGTGCTTTCGGCGCAGACCACGCCGAAACATCCCCACGTCACGCCGAAACCGGCCGCGCACAAAGGCGATCTGGAGGATTTTCAGATCGTGAACTGGCTTTCGCTCACGCCGCAGGATTCGCTGATCCGCTCGTCCGCGGGCAATGCGCGCATGGATCTGACGGCGCGCGAGGACGACAGCACCTACGTCACGGTGTTCGGCCGCAAGCGTCGGCCGGATGTCGGGCCACGCGCCTACACGGGCTACACGTCGGCGGGCAATGATGCGGCCATCCCAGACACGCTGCCCATCATGCCGCCGACCACCTGCCACAACCTGGCCTACAATACGATCGGCGGCCAGGCGGCCACGGGCAGCGACATGGTCGGCTTCCTCAGCGGCGGCGGCGGCGGCTGCTGAGCCGGGCACAAAAAACATTACGAGTCTGAATGGGTAGAGGAAGGAAGGGTTCTTTTTTGAAAAAAAGAACCAAAAAACTTTTATCTGTTACAGACGGCACCGGCCCCACCTATTTGGCCCTGCTGCTGCAGGTCAAAACCACCGCTGTTTTTTTCCGCTCCCTGCATCCACTGCCCGGCCCCGCCGCGTAACCGCCATGGGCCGGCACGCGATGGGGCCGCGCGCGCGGCTGGCTGACAATCTATGGGGCCCGGGAGAACGCTTTATGTCCGCACAAGTTGATGATGCCTTGCGCACCTCTACTGAGGTGATGACCGAGCTTGTTTCCAAGGCACGCGAAGGGCTCGCGGCAGGTGAATCCCGGCGCAGCTTCTTTACGCGCACGGCGAGCATCGCAGGCGCCACGGCGTTGGGCGCCGCCGGCGCCGGATTGCTGCAGCCGATCGCGGCGCGGGCCGCGACCATGCCGAAACGCTCCACCAATAGTGACACGTTGCAGGAAGTAATCGACATCGCGGCGACGGCCGAGGCCCTGGCCAGTACATTCTACTATCATGCGCTGGAGGCGGGGTCGAAGCTGCCGCACGTGAACAGTTCGGCCAATCAGAATTACTTCCAGGCCGCGGTAACGCAGGAATATGAGCATCTGCGCTATTTGCAGAAGCTCGGCGCCACGCCGGCGACCACCGAATTCTACTTTCCCGATGGCATGTTCAATGACGAGACGGTGTTTTTCCCAACGGCGCTCAGTCTGGAGGAATATTTCATCGCCGCCTACCTCGCCGCCTCGCTCGACTTCTCGGGAGCGGTCTCCAGCGGCATTACGCAGGCCAATCCGTACGCGCTCGGATTTGCCGTGCAGGTGCTGGGCGTGGAGTGCGAGCACCGCGCGCTGCTAGGGGTTGCCGCCAACAACACCCCGCCGAACGACCGGATCGTGGAAGCGGCCCTGCTGAAGAGCGTCGCGGCGTCCCTCGTGCCACTGAAACCCTTCCTTTCCGGCGGCAGCGGTTTCTCCGGCCCCTACAAGCTGCCCGCCGCGCACAAGATCAATACGATCGCCTGGCCTTACGGCTTCTCATTCTTCCCGCACTACAAAATCGTCTAACGCATTTAAGCGGGCGTGTTCATTTGAGCAAAATACCGGCGCGGATTTTCGATCACGATGTGATCGAGGTCCGCGTCGGTCACGCCCATTGTCCGCAAGGCGGGAAAAATATTCTCGAATAAATGGGTCATGTGCCAGTTCGGCACGATTTCCTTTACGCGTGCCGGATCTCCGAAGCCCGGTACGCCGCCCAGCCAGCAATTCACCTTGTCCTGCGAAACCATCACATGATCGCGGAGCCCGGCGTCGATCATCTGCTTGACGTTCTTCGTGCGGCAGGCGTCGCTATTGAAGATTTCGATACCAAACCGGTCAAAGCCGACATAGGCGCCGCGGCGCGCCAGCGCGGCCTGGTAGTCGTGATCGTCCCGGCCGCAGCAATGGCCGACCACGAGACGGTGCGGCGCGATGCCCTCGCCGGTGACGATATCGATCTGATCATGGCCGCAGGAGGCGCTGTCCGTGTGCGACAGCAGAACAAGGCCGGTGCGTTGCGCCGCGCGTGCCGCGGCGGTCAGGACCTTGCGCTCATAGGCGGAAACCTGGCCGTCGCCGGTGGCGATTTTGACGATGCCCGGCCTGATGCCGGAAAGCCCGATGCCGTCCTCGATTTCCCTTTGCAGACAATCCGCGATGGCATCTACCTCCATGGCGCGAAAGGTAAAGGGAATGCCTTGCGCCTCCGTATAGACGCCGGTGGCGCAGATCAGATTGATGCCGGTGCGTTGCGCGACCTCGGCAATGAAGGCGACGTCGCGGCCGAGATCCATGGGGCAGGGATCAACCACCGTTTTCACGCCATACGCATGTAGCTGCTGAAACGCATCGACAACGCGGGAGAGCGCTTCGTCACGCATGAAAGGCGGCAGGCGGGTATCCATGAACCAGCC
>DATJOH010000339.1:0-6539 GCA_035507235.1 Acetobacteraceae bacterium | reverse complement strand
CGCGCGGCGTACCGTCGTTACCGACTGGTTTCGCGACTATCCTGATTCGGCGGATTGGGCGAGGGGACCTTTCGGCACGAAGGTGCCGCCCGGCGGGCGGCATCCTGATGATGAGAGCTATGCGCTATTGAATTTGGGGTAGTGAGATTAAATAAGGAAGATCTTCTCACTCAGCAACCCTCGCCACCACCTGAGAATTTCGGAACGTGCGCGGCGCCGCACCGAAACGCGCCGTGAACATCCGGCTGAAATGCGCACTGCTCTTGAACCCGACAAGATAGGCGATTTCACTGATAGAATAACGTTTCATCTTCTCGTCCATCAGCCAGTCGTGCGCCGTCGCCATCCGCCGCTCCCACAGCAGGTTCGAAAACGAAAGGCTGTTCTTCTTCAGGATATGACAAAGATACCGCAATGATATGCCGCAGCTGTCAGCAACCAGCTTCGCGTTGAGATCCGGATTGGCGAAATGCTGGTTTATATAGCGGGTAATATCAGAAATGCGCTTCTCGGTAATCGAACAGCGTTGCGCGGAGCACGGCGACGTGCGCGCCACCACCTTGCTCAGGCCGTTCAGCAAGGTGTGCACCAATTGCTCAGCCATATCGGGATCAATTTGATCATCGCCCTCGAACACCAGCATCAATATTCTTTCCGCAAGCGACAGATCGCCGGTGGATACCGGAAACGGCCGGCCCACTTCCATGCTGTCGCCGATGATGGCGTAGAGCTTGTGTGACGGCACAACGACATGCATAGCCTCGAGATAACCGCTCTCACCGGGCGTCAGCTCCATGTAAAAGGCCTTGCATGACCGGGTGATCGCGCATTGGTGCGGCCGTATGGCGTAGCGCCCGCCGGGATGCGAAACCGTGATCTGCCCGTGGCGGGGGAACCAGAACACCGTCACATCCGTCTTGTCGTTACGGATATGCGCCCATGACCGCCGGAATGCCAGACCGGTGCGCGACACCAGCTTGTAGATCGAATAATCGCCGGCGACGCTTTTTTCGATTTTCATGTCCACTTCCCGGGGGGAAAGCAGATGCAAATCGCCATCGTAATAATCGGCATTATTCTTGCCGCGGAATTCAAACCGCCGCGATTCCTGATCCGTGCTGGTCATGTCAAACGCCACTACAGGCATTTTCGCCGATCCTCCAAGCGCGCAATCTTAACGGTGCGTGAGGATCGAATATAGCACAGGGGTCGGGGGGGAAGGCCAGCGCCCGGCAGGCGGGGCGGGCGGCATTCGCATATCGCCGGTGCGATGCGCTCGGCGCGCCCTCCGCTGTGCCAGATGCGGCGTCCCGCGGCCCGCCGGGAAAGCGGTTCGCCTTGCCGCCAATTGAACCAGCGCTTGCTCAGGATCGCGCGCGGCGGCGCGAGCCCGGTATTCGATTGGACGTCCGGTAAACAGCGGATGCTAAGAGCGGTGTCGCGGAACGCCGCCGCGATCGCCCGGACGCGAGATCTTGCGCAGCGGTTGCGGCCAAATGCGGCATTGGATGGTACGGAGATTGGATGGCGGACGCGTGATCGCAGGCAACGGAGCGACACCCGAGGTCTCTGAGCGACCGGTCGTTTTGATCACCGGCGCCAGCGCCGGGATCGGGCGCGCGATCGCGCGCCGCTTTGCCGGCGGCGGCTACCGGATCGTCGCCGTGGCGCGGCGCCAGGCGTTGCTCGACCAGCTCGCGCAGGAACTCGCTGGCGCCACCGATATCGCGGTGCTCGCGGCCGACGTCGCTTTGCCGGGTACGGCGGCCCGCGCCGTCGCGCTGGCCATGGCGAAATTCGGCCGCCTCGATTGCCTGGTAAACAATGCCGGGTCCGGCAAATGGGCGCCGGTGCACCAAACCGACGACGCGATGATGGATGAGGTGATCGACATCAGCCTCAAGGCACCCTTCCGGTTCTGCCGGGCGGCGCTCACGGTCATGAAGACGGGATCCTCCATCCTCACCGTCGGTTCGGTGTTCGGCGTGATCGGCGGGTTGGATGGCGGCATTTACTGCGCAGTCAAAGCGGGCCTGATCGGCCTTACCCAGACGCTCGCGGCGCAGTACGGCGCCGGCGGCATACGCGCCAATCTGGTGGCCCCGGGCGTCATCAAGACCGACATGACGAAGGATGCCTGGGACCTTGCGCCATTCCAGCGGCTCAACCACGAAATGACCCCCTTCAACCGGGAGGGCACGCCGGAGGACGTCGCGAACACGGTGTTCTTTCTGGCATCGAACGAGGGCAGCTACATAAACGGCCAGACCATCGCGCTTGATGGCGGCTGGACGACGACAAAATATCTCGCGGTGGAGGCGCTGATGGCCGACCGCGTGCCGCGCGCCGCGCAACAAGTTGTTGCCGCCGGTAACGACACGACCGCTGACCGCCAGCGGAGCTAATGGTCAAAATCCTGCACATGAGTCCGTTGACTGACGATGGCACTCCGACGCCTAATGCCGCTTAAATATGCAAATTCATGAGAAAGCACAGAAGGAAGCAGTTCTTTTTTGAAAAAAAGAACCAAAGAACTTTTCCCGTTACGGGCAGCACCGTGCTCATAGCGTTGAACCTGGCCGCAGGACGCCAGGAGAAAAAGTTTTTTGCTTCTTTTTTTCAAAAAAGAAGAACTTCCTTGCTTTGCTTAGAACGACACCAAGTGTTGCAGTCTGACCAATGGAACAACCGATCCAATCCCGGTCTGATCCGCGAACGATAATCCCGGCGATGCAGTTTGAGAAGGATGACGCTATGGACACCATCCACCCGGAGCCACAAGGCACAGCCCCTTGCCCCGCTGGCACCGACGAAGCCGCCCTGCTCTCCCATGGCTCGCTCACCGATCCGGTCATTTCCGCGCGCCCTACCGCATATTATGCCGCCATGCGCAAGGAAGATCCAGTTCATTACGATGAGAAACTCGGTATGTACCTGGTCTCGCGCTACGAGGATCTGCAAACCGTCCTGCGCGATCCGGCCACCTTCTCCATGGAGCAGGGCTACAAGGAGCAGTACGCAAAGGGCTTCGCCGCCGAGCTCAAGGAAATTCTGATCCGCGACGGCGGCGGCTTTTTCCCCGACGCCATCATGACCGATCCGCCCTATCACACCCGCATTCGCCGCCTGATGGAAGGCGCCTTCACCGGTCATCGCGTGAAACAGTTGGAGCCGCGGATCACCGAGCTGATCAGCGGCATCATCGAAAAGGTCGCGGACAAGGGCCAGGCGGACGGCGTGAAGGATATCGCCGTGCCGATCACCATCGCCGTCATTTGTGAGCAACTCGGCCTCAGCCATTTCGATGCGGACAAAATCCAGCGCTGGTCGCATGCAGTCACGCAACAGATCGGCCGCATGCAGACGCGCGAACAGATGCAGGCGCATGCGCGGGAAATCTGCGACCTGCAGAATTACCTGATCACCCGCATGAAAGAGCGCGAGGCCGACCCGCGCGAGGACATGATTTCCGATATCGTGCACGCCAGGCTGGAGGACGGCACCAGGCTGACATTCGCCGAAGCGGTGTCGCTGGTGCGCGCCCTGCTGATCGCCGGCAACGAAACCACGGCCACCGCCATGGCCAACCTGCTGTTCATCCTCGCGACGCAACCGGAAGTCGCCAGGCAGTTGCAGGATGCAGTCGATGACGACCGGCTGCTGAACCGTTTCGTGGAAGAATTGCTGCGCATCGAGGCGCCGGTGCGCGGCCTTTCGCGCATGACGACGAAGGAAGTGGAACTCGGCGGCAAGCTGCTGCCGCGGGGCGCGCACATGCTACTGCTTTACGCCTCGGCCAACGACGATCCGAAGGAATTCGCCTGCCCGCGGCAGTTCGATCTGAACCGCGGCAATATCGGCCGCCACCTCGCCTTCGGTGCTGGCGTGCATCGCTGCATCGGCCTTGCCCTGGCGCGCATGGAAATCAAGGTGGCGGCACGCGAAATCGTGCGCCGCCTGGAAAATATAAAACTCACCGTTGCGCCTGAGGAAATCACCTATCTTCCGACAGTGGCCACGCACTCGATCGCCTGCCTTCCGATCAGTTTTACGCGACGGAGCGCGTGACCGCGCGAATGCGAGAAAGAGTAAGGAAGATTCTTCTTTTTCTGAAGAAAAAGAAGCAAAAAGACTTTTGTCATATAGGGCCTGACCGGATGGTGATATCGTGTCTCGGAACGAAATAGACAAAAGTTTTTTGCTTCTTTTTTTCAAAAAAGAAGGCCTTTCTTGACGCACCAGCCTAGGAGAGCAGGATTGAGCGACGAACTGGCCGGCAAGGTCGCGATCGTAACGGGCGGCGCGAACGGCATCGGCCGCGCCACCGTGGAGTTGTTCGTCCGCGAAGGCGCCAAGGTTGTCGTTGCCGATATCGAGGTGGCGGACGGCGAGGCGCTCGCGGCGGAACTCGGCGCGGCTTGCCTGTTCGCACGCGCCGACGTTGCCAATGCCGACGATATCCAGGCGCTCGTCGAACTGGCCGTCGCCCGTTTCGGCGGCCTGCACATCATGGTCAACAATGCCGGCATTGGTGGCGCCCATTTCGAGCGCTTTCTCGACGACGACCTGAAAGACTTCGATCGTGTGATGGGCGTGAACATGCGCGGCGTCATGCTCGGAAGCCAGCGCGCGGCCCGCCACATGGCGAAACATGGTGGCGGCGCCATCGTCAACGTCGCCTCGATCGCCGGCCTGCTGGCCGGCTACGGCGTGCTGACCTATCGTGCCGCCAAGGCGGGCGTCGTCCATTTCAGCAAGTCGATTGCCATCGACCTCGCCGAATACGGCATACGCGTGAACTGCATCTGCCCCGGCCACATCAGAACCGGCCTGACGGCGTTTTCCGCCCCCGGCATGGCGCCGGAAACCGCCGCCCGCCTGGCGGCGGCCCTCGCGCCGGTGTGGGATTTAAACCAGCCGCTGAAGCGGCTGGGGCGCACACAGGACGTTGCCGAAGCCATTCTCTATTTCGCCAGCGACCGCGCGGCCCAGGTCACCGGCACTGTTCTGCCGGTGGATGGCGGCATCGTCGCCGGCGACCCGGTCAACCATTTGGCGGCCATCATGGCGACCCGCGCTGAAGTGCTCGCAGGCTGATCACAAATGTCTGGTCCCTCGAGGTGGGTTCACCGCGGCCCGGCAATGCTATAGCCGCCCGCACAGCCGGGGCGTGTGAAGGGAGAGCAGAGTGCGGGTTACGTTCGTCCAAGATAATGGCGTGGTCGAGACGATCGACGATGCCGCGGTCGGCCAGTCGCTCATGGAAGTCGGGCGGGCCAAGGGCGTCGAAGGCATTCTGGCCGATTGCGGCGGCGGCTGCGCCTGCGCCACCTGCCATGTCTATGTCGATGCCGCCTGGTGGGACCGCGTCGGTCCGCCCGACGCCATCGAGAACGAAATGCTGGACATGGTCGATGACATCAGGCGCGACACCAGCCGCCTGTCCTGCCAGATCAAGCTGCGCGAGGACCTCGACGGCCTGCTTGTGACCGTGGCGCCAACCTAGCCCTCCGCGCGCGAAGGCTTATCGCTTGCAATTCGCAAGTGATTTCGGTTATCGTTGCACATGCTCCAAGCCGCCGCGCACAAGCAACGTTCCCTGTGCCCTGTCAGCGCCGCGCTCGATATTTTCGGCGACAAATGGTCGCTGCTGATTATTCGTGACGCCATGGTGCGGGGCTATCGCACTTTTCGCGAGTTCCAGGCGGCCGGCGAAGGCATTGCCACCAACATCCTCACTGATCGCCTGTACCGCCTGCAGACGGCCGATCTGCTCACGACGGAAACCGACGCGCGGGATGGCCGGCTTACGCTCTATCGTCTGACCCCGAAGGGCATCGCGCTGGCACCCGTTCTGCTCGAATTGCTGATCTGGGGGGCGCGCCACGAGCATACCGCCGTCCCGCCATCGGTCCTGCTTCACATGGAACAAAATCGCGCGGCACTGCTTGCCGAAGCCTATCGCCGCTGGGAGCAGCGCGACCCCACGCCACTCATTCCGCCATTCACCTCACCCGCTGCGCCAGCGAAAGGATATCACCCATGAGCCAGGTACGTCTCCTCGTCGGTACGCGCAAAGGCGCATTCATCCTCACCGCCGACGGCGCACGCCAGGACTGGTCGATCTCCGGCCCGCATTTTCCCGGCTGGGAAATATACCATCTGAAAGGCTCCCCCGCAGATTCCAACCGCCTCTACGCCTCGCAATCCTCAAGCTGGTTTGGTCAGGTTATCCAACGTTCCGACGATGGCGGCGCAACCTGGACCACCATGGATAATGGCTTTCAATACGATGGCGTTCCCGGCACCCACCAATGGTATGACGGCACGCCGCATCCTTGGGAATTCAAGCGCGTTTGGCATATCGAGCCGTCCCTGACCTGCCCTGACACGGTCTATGCCGGGGTGGAGGACGCGGCCCTGTTCCAGTCGCGTGACGGCGGCAAAAGCTGGCACGAACTATCCGGTCTGCGCACCCACACCACCGGCTCGGCCTGGCAACCTGGCGCCGGCGGCATGTGTCTGCACACCATCCTGCT
>DATJOH010000338.1:0-5294 GCA_035507235.1 Acetobacteraceae bacterium | reverse complement strand
CTGCGTGAGTTGCCGAAGCGCGAGGAATTAGTGACGGAGCAGCAGCCGAGCGTTCTGGACGCCGCTGCCACGCCCTTGGGAAACGCCGAGCCGCCGGCGACCGACGCGCAGCCAACGGAAGATTAAAACGGAAGAAAGGATTCTTCGTTTTCTGAAGAAAAGGAAGCAAAACGAATTACATTGCGCCTAGCGGCGCTTAAGGCATTGGCTGCACTGGCTACTTCCGGGAATCTTGAGCCGCCAACAGACTCAACATAATCAAAAGTTTTGTTTTTCCTTTGCAAGAAAGAAAGACCTTCGCTTCGTCTATTCACGCTTTGCCACGAGGGGCATGTGGCGTATGTTTTAAGCCCGTTTCCAGTTTGTTGCGCACCTCGCGTTTGACGCGGGCGGCGAGGCGCGCGTTCTCGGCGACCAGGAATTGCCGGACCGCAGCGGCATCGCGGACGGCGAGTGCGCGCAGGGCCCAGGACAGCGCCTTTTCCACCATGTCGTCGCGGTCGCCCGCCAACAGGCCGCATACCGCGAGGGTGCGGTCGGGATCGCCGTGGCCGCCGTCGGCGGGCATGTTCAGCGCGACGGTGCTGACGAGCGCGGCGCGGCGACGCCAGCGGTCGGCGGAGGCGGACCAGCGATGGATCAGCGCGTCCGAGGCTAGGCCATGCGCCCATGCGGGGCCAGACAGGATGCGCGCGAAGCCATCCACTTCGTCCCAGGAGGCAAGGCCCTGCGACAGGTCGGTGAGCCTGCGGTCGTTCAAGGATTCGAAGGCGGGCTTGTGGTGCCGGATCAGCTCATAGCCGAGCCAGCGATAGCCGCCGCGCCGTTGGAGCGCATCAGCAACCGCGACGATGAAGGCCGGTTCTCGTGCCCGCCAGCCGGCGCTGAAGGATTGGCGCAAGGCGCGCAACGCGGGCGTCGCGCGATCTGGCAAGGCATCGATCGCCGCCAGAAACGCAGCGGCCGCCTCTCGCGAATTCAGTTTAGCGTCCGATCCCATTCTCGGTCGCTCCTTCGCCGACGCGGCCGGCGATATGCTGGAAGATGCGGAAATAGACCATCCGGTCGAAATGGTGCGGTTGCTGAATCAGTGCCGCGCGCTCCGCTTTGGTCATGAAGGCGCGCGGCCGGATCAATTCGACGTTCGCGTAGGCGCCAGCCACTTCGCGTATCAGCTCGTTATGGCGCGCGAACGCGGGCATCGGCCGGATGGAGCCATCCGCGTTACGCGCTTTCGTGTTGGAAAGCAGCACGAAAACGCGCACGTCTTGCGGTGCGCGGGCAAACACCTTGCCGAGCGCGTCCTGAAACATCGACTCGGGCAGCGTGCCGAAGAACGTGAATTTCTCGCGGATGTGGGCCACCAGCGCCGGATCCGCGTCGCCCAGGGATTCGCCGCGCATCATCGCCTTTGGCGATCCCGCAAGTCCGGCAGGCGCGTTCGGCAGCAGCGCACCGGTTGCCTTGTGCCGGAACAGCACGCCTTGCACGTCGGCGCTGAACCCCATCAGCCAGGCGCCCGGGCCGGATGGCGGCCCCATGGCCAGCACCGTCGCGACATCCTCGGGCAGCACGCCCATCGGCGCGAAATCGGCGAGTGCCTGTTCGGGAAACCCTTCCATCGCCTGCACCGCGAGCATGAGATTCGCACGCCCGACATGCTGGCGGCCTCGCATGAAACTGAATTCCTCCACGATGTTGTCCGCCAGTGCGTGGCAATAATGAGCGACGGCGCGCATGTCGCAAGCGCCCCGTGCCAGGATGTATCGCAAAGGTTTTGGTGCATCCGGCGCGCCCTCGCCCTGGACCGCGCCCGCCATTTCCGCGCCGATCCAGTCGATATCGCGGGAATCGTTAACTGGATCGCTGAGTACCTCCCCGATTACCTGCAGGGCCGGGCGGCCGAGATGTCGGTAAAGCCAGGCCTCCACGCCCATGCCGAGGATGCGGCAGGAGAAGGCGAAATGAATCAGATGCGGATGCGGCATGGTGCGCATGGCATAAAAACCCGCGAATCCGTGATCGCCAAAATGGTCCCGCACGCGCAGGAGCCCCGCCTGCACATTGTGTTGCGCCAGCAACGTGCGCAGGATCTTGAGTGCGGCCTGCGGATCTTCCGGCAGCCTGTTCTTGGTGAAATTGAGCTGATTGGTGCGGTTGATCAGGTCGATGACGCGATCGAGATGCGACTCCAGCTCATGTTCGAACGCAACGGTGATGCCGCTCGCGCGCAGGAACGTCGCGTTGTCACCGGCGGCTTGCCGGGCGCCATGCCGCTTCTCCAGGAGTCGATATTGCGTGAGGCGAATCAACTCGGGGTCCGGCCTGCCTTGCAGCAGAGGATGGCCGGCCAACGCCGGGATGATGGTTTCATCGGCAATCTGCAGCCCCGGCACGAAGGCGGCGGCCTCGGCGCGGTTGGCCGGATTGTCGTCGATGAAGAGCAGCGATTCGGCGCGCAATTGCACCGCTTCTACGAGCGCCCGCAAGCGCGGCCCTTTCGCGTGCCAGGAAATGTCCGGGAAGACGAAATATTCGTCCAACCCATGATCGCGCAGGATGCGCCGGACGGGCTCCGGATCATTCTTTGAGCAGATCGCACTGACAATGCCGCGTCCTGCGAGCGTGCGGATGATGTCCGCGTTTTCGGGACACCAGGCGATACCGCCTTCGGTCAGCGTGCCACGCCAAAATGTTTCGTCGAGATCCCAGATGACCATGCGCACCGGCTCCGCATTCGCGGCAGGCCAACGCGCGGGTGCGTGCGTCCGGTGGTCCCGTGCTTCGGGCGGTTCGCGGGCAAGCAGGCCGAAGGCGGTGCCGGATGGAAGCGCCGCCTCGGTTGCGGGCGCCTTGGCCTCGGCGGGTTCCCTGTATTCGCCGAACGGCTCCGCCAGGTCGATGGGCATTTCGCTGCGATCCTCTTGGAAGGTGGAAGCAGACCGTTTCAATAAAAAGCCGGCGCATCCGGCCACCACCACGCCAGCCTAGTATCATGGTTTGCGGCGGCCATGGGCGGCACGACGCTTCCATGCTACCGCGCGCCGCCATGCTCACTGCCCACCCATCCGGCCCCCTCTCCGGCACCATCCGCGTTCCCGGCGACAAGTCGATTTCGCACCGGGCGCTGATGTTCGCGGGGCTCGCCATAGGCGAGACGAGGATCGAGGGGCTGCTGGAAGGCGAGGACGTGCTGCGCACGGCGGCAGCCATGCGGGCGCTCGGCGCGCGCGTGACGCAGGACGCGCCCGGGCAGTGGCGGGTGACGGGGGCCGGGATCGGCGGGCTGCGCGAGCCGGAGGATGTGCTCGATATGGGCAATTCCGGCACCGCGGCGCGGCTGCTGTGCGGCATATTGGCCAGCCATCCGATGTTCGCCGTCATGACCGGCGATGCCAGCCTGCGGCGGCGGCCGATGGCGCGGGTGACCGGGCCGCTGACCGAGACGGGCGCGCGGTTCACCGCGCGGGAAGGCGGGCGGCTGCCGTTGGCGATTGAAGGCACAGGCGATGCGCTGCCGCTGCATCACCGCATGAAGGTGGCGAGCGCGCAGGTGAAATCGGCCATTCTGCTGGCCGGCCTGAACGCCCGTGGCATTACCCGCGTGGAGGAGCCCACGCCGACGCGCGATCATAGCGAAAACATGCTGCGCCATTTTGGCGGCGAGGTGCGCGTGAGCGAAGATGTCGGCGGCAAGGTGATCGAGCTGGTCGGCCAACCCACCCTGCGTGCGGCATCGGTGATCGTGCCGGGCGATCCGTCGTCGGCCGCGTTTCCGCTGGTGGCGGCGCTGACCGTTGCGGGCTCGGCGCTGCGCATCGAGGGCGTGGGGCTCAATCCGTTGCGCACCGGGTTGTTCACGACCTTGCGTGAAATGGGTGCCGTTGTTTCGGTTTCGCAGGAGCGGGTCGAGGGTGGGGAGAAAGTGGGCGATCTTGAAGCGGCGGCGGGGCAACTCCGCGCGCTCGATGTGCCGGCGGAACGCGCGCCCAGCATGATCGACGAATATCCGGTGCTGGCGGTGGCGTGCGCGCATGCGGATGGCCAATCGCGGCTGCGCGGGCTCGGCGAGTTGCGCGTCAAGGAAAGCGATCGGCTCGCGGCGACGGCGGCGTTGCTGGCAGCGAATGGCGTGGGTGTGACGATAGAAGGCGACGACATGGTGATAAAAGGATGCGGCGGTCCGCCGCCGGGCGGCGGCCATGTCGCGACGCATATGGATCATCGGCTGGCGATGAGCGCGCTGGTGCTGGGGGCGGGCGCGCGGCAGAACGTTTCGGTGGACGAAGTGGCTTTCATCGACACCAGTTTTCCGGGCTTCGTGACGCTGATGACTGGGTTGGGGTGCCGCTTCACATGATCGTGGCGATCGACGGACCCGCGGCGGCGGGGAAGGGGACGCTGGCCCGACGGATCGCGGCGGCGCTGGGTTTGCCGTATCTGGATACCGGCCTGCTCTACCGCGCGACAGCGCGGCGGCTGCTGGATGAGGGCGGCGAGCCGGCCGATCCGAAGATGGCGGAGCAGGCGGCGCTGGCACTGGCGCCAGGCGATCTTGAACGCAACGATCTGCGCACGCCGGAAGTGGACCAGGCGGCCGCTTCCGTCGCTTCAATTCCCGGCGTGCGGGCGGCGCTGCTGGCGTTTCAGCGGAATTTCGGCCAGGCGCACGGCGCCGTGCTGGATGGGCGCGACATCGGCACGGTAATTTTTCCCGACGCCGACGTTAAACTCTACGTGACCGCGAGTGACGCAGCGCGGGCGGAGCGGCGGTTTCGCGAATTGCAGGGGCGCGGAGTCGCGGTTTCGTTACAGAGTGTGACGGACGATCTGCAGGCGCGCGACGCGGCCGACGTGGCTCGCGAGGCGGCGCCGCTGCGACCGGCAGCGGATGCAATTCTGCTGGATACAACGCTACTGGATCCGGACGCCGCGTTTGCACGCGCTATGGATATTGTGAGGGGTTTTAGATTGAAGGAAGAATCTTCTTTTTCTGAAGAAAAAGAAGCAAAAAGACTTTTGCTCTAAGTTCCTGGCCGCGGGCGGCCCACCAGCCAGCAACCAACGAGTAAAAGTTTTTTGCTTCTTTTTTTTCAAAAAAGAAGAATCTTTCTTTTTTAGGTAGATTTCCGCCGTGTAACGTGATGCCGCGACGGCACCGCTTTTACCGGCACGGACGCGCATGTCTTGAACGACACTGGTTGCGCCAGTGCCTGGCTGTGCGCGTAATCCGGCAATTCCGAGGCGTCATGCAGGCTCATGACTTCATCGAACATTTCGGAATATTCACCACA
>DATJOH010000337.1:0-2524 GCA_035507235.1 Acetobacteraceae bacterium | reverse complement strand
GCTGAAATGCCTGTTGCGCCGCGACATCAGACGCGCCCAGGGCGCCGCCGGCTTGCTGGTCAAGCAAGGCATTTTCGCCGCCTCGCTCTCCGTGGTCTTCTGAAAAAAATGGGGTCTGGGGCCTAAGGCCCCAGTGGGGGTCCAGGGGGCAAAGCCCCCTGGCCTTTTTCCCTCCGTTACGCTGCCTTCGCCTCGATGACCTTGGCGGCATCGTTGGCAATTGCTGGTGTACCGGCGCCGATGGTGATGTGGCGGGGCTTCAGGGCCTCTGGCACCACGCGCTTCAGACCGACATGCAGCAGGCCGTTTTTGAGCTCCGCGCCGTCCACGACGATGTGATCGGCGAGCACGAACCGGCGCTCGAACGCGCGGCCGGCGATGCCGCGATAGAGAAGCTGGGACTTCTCGGTTTCAGCCGTCGGGCGGCCGGAAACGACGAGCGTGTTGTCCTGGACGACGATGTCCAGTTCCTCCTGGGTGAAGCCGGCAACGGCCATCACCAGGCGATAGGAATCTTCGCCGGTCTTCTCAATGTTGTAAGGGGGGTAGGTGGGTGCCGCGGTGGTGGCGGCGGCGCTATCCGCGAGACGGGCCAGGCGATCGAAGCCGATGGCGGTGCGGAAAAGCGGTGCGAAGTCGTACGTCATGATGCAAAAACCTCCTGCAACAGCAAGGTTGTACGGCCGGCCGCCCAAGCGGGCCGGCCAAGGAACGCCGGAGACCCCATGCGGGCATCTCCAACGACGCTCGAGTTAGGCAGCGCCCTGCGTGGCTTCAAGGGCTAGGGTAGGCAGGCTGTGGCGGCGGCCCCATCTGCGGCGGGCCCGTCTGTGGCGCGTGAGGCGGGCAATCACAGGAGGCGAGATGCTGACGACGTTGGTGGCGTTGCTGGCGGCGACGGTCGTAGCTGTGCCGCTGTCGCGCAGGCTCGGGTTCGGCAGCATCGTCGGCTACCTGGCGGCTGGGGTCGTGATCGGCCCGGGCGGCCTCGGGCTGGTGACGGATGTCAATCAGATCAGCGACGTCGCCGATCTGGGCGTGGTGATGCTGCTGTTTCTGATCGGGCTGGAACTGCGGCCGCACCGTCTGTGGATATTACGCAAGTCGATCTTTGGACTGGGGCTCGGGCAGGTCGTGCCGAGTGCCGTGTTGCTGGGCGGCGCGATCTATATAACGACCGGGATTTCCGCGGCCGGCGCGGCTGTACTGGGCGTCGGGCTCGCATTTTCCTCGACGGCGATCGTGTTGCCGATGCTGGCGGAGCGCGGGTTGATGCCGAGCACCGCGGGACGCGACGCGTTCGCGGTGCTGCTGTTCCAGGACATGGCGTTCATTCCGGCCGTGGCGGTGGTGCCGTTGCTGGCGCAGCATGTGCTGCCGCGTCATGTGCCGTGGGAGGACGTGCTGCGCGGGCTTGCGGCCGTCGCGGCCATTCTTACGGGTGGGTTGCTGCTGGTGCCGCGGTTGTTTCGGCTGATTGGTGGGGCGCGGACGCCGGAAGTTTTTACCGCCATTGCGTTGCTGCTGGTGACCGGCACGGCGGCGCTGGCGGAGTGGGCGGGGCTTTCCGCCTCGCTCGGCGCCTTCATGGCGGGAGTGCTGCTATCCGATAGCGATTTCCGCCACGAATTGCAGGCCGACGTAGAGCCGTTCGAGGGTTTGCTGCTGGGGTTCTTCTTCATATCGGTAGGCATGGCAGCGGATCTCTCGCTGCTGCGGCATGCGCCGGGCGCAATCTTGGCGGCGGTGCTGGCGCTGATCATTGCCAAATGCGCCGTGGCATTCGGGGTGGGCTATGTGAAGCGGCGCGATTACCGCAGCGCGGCCCGGTTCGCGCTTGCATTGCCGGAAGGAAGTGAATTCAGCTTTGTGCTGTTCGGCGCCGCCGTCGGTGCCGGCGCGTTGGAACAGCGGCATGCGGATTTCGCGAATTTGGTGATTGCGGCTTCGATGCTGGTGACGCCGGTGCTGTTTTCGGCCTCCGAGCGGTTTCTCATGCCGCGATTGCAGAAGCGCAAGGTGCGGCCGGCGGACAAGATCGACCAGGCGCCGGCGCCGGTGATCATCTGCGGCTTTGGCCGCGTGGGGCAGATCGTGGGGCGTATTCTGGCGCTGCGGCGGATCGAATTCGTGGCGCTCGATCTGGATGCACAGCAGCTCGATGTGTTGCGGCGGTTTGGCACGCGCGCCTGGTTTGGCGATGCGACGCGGCTCGATGTGCTGCGATCAGCGGGGGCGGAGACGGCGCGGGTGCTGGTCGTGTCACTGGATGATATGGAGAAGACGGCGACCGTTGCGGAGATGGCGAAGCGGCATTTTCCGCATCTGGCAATTTACGCGCGAGCGCGGAATCGGCGGCATGCACATCGACTGATGGATCTCGATATCGACGGATTGGTGCGCGAAACATATTTTTCCAGCTTGCGGCTTTCTGAAATGGTGCTTGGCGCGCTTGGGTTCGGTACGGAGGAGGCGCGGCGAACGGTGGCGCTATTCAAGGAACGCGATGAGAAGGCGCTGCTGG
>DATJOH010000336.1:0-7650 GCA_035507235.1 Acetobacteraceae bacterium | reverse complement strand
TGAATGCCGCCGCCGAAATGATACCGGTGAGTTTTCCCGGCTTCGCCAACATACATCCGTTTGCGCCGCCGGAGCAGACGCGCGGCTATGCCGTTCTGATCCGGAGTCTCGAAAAATTCCTGGCCGACGCTACCGGTTTCTCCGCCGTCAGCCTGCAGCCCAACGCCGGCAGCCAGGGCGAGTATGCCGGGCTGCTTGCCATACGCACCTACCAGGCAGCGCTTGGCCAGGCGCATCGCGATATCTGTCTCATTCCGGCAAGCGCGCACGGCACCAATCCCGCCAGCGCGGCCATGGCGGGTTTGAGAATCATCGTGGTCGGCTGCGACAGCAACGGCAACATCGATGTCGACGATCTGAAGGCCAAGGCGACGCGGCATGGCGATAATCTCGCCGCGCTAATGGTGACCTACCCCAGCACGCATGGTGTGTTCGAGGCATCCATTCGCGACATCTGCGCGACCATCCATGCCGCCGGCGGGCAGGTCTATATGGATGGCGCCAACATGAATGCGCAGCTCGGCCTGACGAGCCCGGCGGTGATCGGTGCCGATGTCTGCCACCTCAATCTGCACAAGACATTCTGCATTCCGCATGGTGGCGGCGGCCCAGGCATCGGGCCGATCGCCGTCGCGGCGCATCTGGCGCCCTACCTGCCGAACCATCCGTTCCGCGAGGATGCGGGTCCCGCCACCGGCATAGGGCCGATTTCCGCGGCGCCGTTCGGCAGCGCGAGCATCCTGCCGATCAGCTACGCCTATATACGGATGATGGGCGCGGCCGGGCTGAAACGCGCCACCGAAGCGGCGATCCTGAACGCGAACTATGTCGCGGCGCGCCTGCGGGCGCATTATCCCGTGCTCTACACCGGCGCGAACGGCTTCGTGGCGCATGAATGCATCCTGGATTGCCGTGGTTTCGCGGCCGAAGCCGGCATCCAGGTGGAGGATATCGCCAAGCGCCTGCAGGATTACGGCCTGCATGCGCCGACCATGTCCTGGCCGGTGCCAGGCACGCTCATGGTCGAGCCAACGGAGAGTGAGCCGCGGGAAGAGTTGGACCGGTTTTGCGACGCCATGATCGCCATACGCGGCGAGATTGCCGCCATCGCGGCGGGCAAAGCCGATCGTGCCGACAACCCGTTGCGCAATGCGCCGCACACCGCCGTCGAAGTCGCGGCAGCCACCTGGCGTCATGCCTACACGCCGGAACAGGCGGCATTCCCGGTAGCCTCCCTGGCGGACGCCAAATATTGGCCGCCGGTGAAGCGGGTGGACAATGCCTATGGCGACCGCAACCTGGTCTGCACCTGCGCGCCGCTCACGTCCTATGCCGAGGCCGCCGAGTAGCCGGTTCGCGACGCCCGGCCGCCGACGGTTGGCCGAAACCTAAATAAGGCCACAGAGCCGCGAAAATTGTTTTGCTCCGCGCGGCGGCAATGCTAGCCGGGAGCGGCATGCACGCGACCCGTCGTCTCTCCCCCGCTGTTGTCGCGCTCCTGGTTTTCGCGTTTCCCGCGCTCGCCTCCGCTGCCTGCGCATCACCGCCGGTGGTGGATGTGCCGATCACGGACTCGCACGGCAAATTGCTCGTGCCGGTGGGCATACAGGGCTCGCCCGAGCAGGTGGCGCTGGATACCGGTGCCGGCGTGACGGTGATTTCCACCGAGGCGGCGGACCGGCTGGAAATTCTGCATGATTTCGACAACGCGGCCGAACTGGGCGGCGTCGGCGGTGCGGATAGCGTTCTTTATATCGGCAAGGTGAAGCAATTCGATATCGGTGGCCTGCATCTCGCCAAGTTGCGCATGCCGATCGTCGATCTGCCGATGCATACCGACGAGGGGGCGCCGGTGGCCGGGTTCCTCGGCGCCGATATTCTGCACGCGTTCGACGTGGAGGTGGATATTCCGGGCGGGCGCCTGGCGCTGTGGCGCGGTGGCGCGTGTCATGATCCGGCACCCGACTGGACGGACGGCGTCACGCCGATCAATTTCGATCTCGATCCGGGCAACCATATACTGGTGCCGTTGCGGGTGGGCGAATCGAACCTGACCGCCATGCTGGATACCGGGGCCGGTACTTTGTCGCTCACCACGCGGGCGGCGCTGCGTGCCGGGCTGTCGCAGGATGCGCTGGATGCCGATCCGCAAATTCAGGGCACCGGGGTGAATAATCGCGCCTGGCATGGGCAATGGCACCGGTTCGACAAAGTGGACTTCGCCGGCATCGGCTTCAGCAATGTCGAGGCCGGTATCGTGCCGAGCGCGAACATATCGGCCTATGACAGCCTGGGCGGGACGGACGCGCTCGTCGGCGTGAGCCTGTTGCGCCGGGTGCGGCTGTTCATTTCGTATCGCACGCGGTCGCTGTACGTGCGCCCGCCGGAGGATCATGCGGGCAACTGACATCGCGTGGCACGCACGTAGAAGGAAGGAGCGTTCTTTTTTGAAAAAAAGAACTAAAAGACTTTTGCATTATAGGGCGACGCCGGCCCCGCTTGTTCGGTTTAGGGCTACGAGCAAAGAGCCAAAGTTTTTTGTTTCTTTTTTTCAAAAAAAGAAATACTTCCTTTCTGTTTGTTCAACTAAAATGGCTGGTACCAATGGTGATTCCGCCGTCCGACGCCCGGACTTCCCGGCCCAGCAGCTCGATCACGCGTCTGCGCGATTTTGCGCGGCTTGCAGGCCTAGTCTCGTTCTTTTGTGCCGCTCAGGCATACGGTGCCTGCACCTTGTCGCCGGTGACCACAGCTATGCCGATGACCGTCACGCAAGGCCGCCTTTACGTGCCGGTCACGATGAATGACGTCGATGGCAGCTTCATGTTGGATACGGGCGCGGAATTTACGTTGCTCGGGCCGGATTTCGCGGCGCGGGCGCATGCCGGAATCGATGTGAAGGCGGGACGTGATAATGGCCGCCTGCAAATCTCCGGTGCCGGCGGCCGCGGCACCGTGACGCTGAACGAGGCCCATGTCCGCGAAACGAAGATCGGCGGCATTGCTTTTCCCGATTGGGAATATCCCGTGCTTCCACCGAGTGCCGCGAGCGTCATGCCTGGCGGCCGGGACGGCCTACTGGGCATGGATTTCCTACATTATTTCGACCTGGATCTGGACTTCAAGGCGGGCACGCTCAAGCTTTGGCGTTTGTCCGGCTGCACCGACATCCATCCAACATGGCAGGGCGATTACGATTCCATTCCGCTTAAGCACACCGGCCATCAGGGCGTGACGATGCCGATTTTCATCGACAACGCCTTCCTGGACGTGCAATTCGATACCGGCGCGGGCAGCCTGCTGCTGTCGCGTGATGCTGCCGCGGCCGCGGGGGTAACGGACGCGATGCTTGCAGCCGACCCGCCGGCGAATAATGCCGGCATAGGCGGCGGTTTCCCCGCGGTCATGCATCAGTTTCAGCTTCTGCTGATCGGCAGCCGTCAATTCCACAAACCTGTCATTACCGTGGAAACCGAACGCCACCGGACTGGCTATGGCGACGGTCTTCTGGGCCTCAGATTCCTGCAACCCACGAAAATCTGGCTATCATACGCAACGAACACGCTCTTCATGCAATATGCGGGAAAATGACTGCGCCAGCCGCTACGGCTTCGCGCCCTCGAGCTTCTTTACCGCCGCCATCGTGTTGCCGACATGCCCGGTCGGGTCCATGGCACGATAAGCATAGGCAATCTTGCCGTCCTGCGAAATGACGTAGCTGGTGCGGTCCGAATAACCCAGGAAACCCACCAGCACCGCATCATATTCCTTAGATATGCTTCCATCCTTGTCGGACGCGACAGGGAACTTGCTGCGGCATTCGCTGACCGAGAATTTCTTCAGTTTGGCGACGCCATCCTGCGAAACGCCAATCACCGTCGCATTGAGGGCGTGGAATTGCGGCATGGCCTCGGCGAATTCATGGGCTTCCTCCGTGCAGCCGCTGGTGAAGGCCGCCGGATAGAAATACAGCACCACCGGCCCCTTTTTCAGCGCGTCCGCCAGATGAAACGAAAACTCGTTGCCGCCCTGCGTCGCCTGCGCCGAGAAATCCGGCGCGCCCGCCCCCGGCTTCAACGTCGCCCAGGCCGGCCCCGCCAGCAATATTGCCATCACGCACGCTATTGCCCGCATTGATCCGTACTCCCCATGAGCAAAAGTTCTTTGCTTCTTTCTTTCAAGAAAGAAAAATCTTCTTTTTCTGAAGAAAAAGAAGCAAAAAGACTTTACTCTTATCCCTCCGCGGCGAACCGTACTGCCTCCTCGGCCGCGCGGAAGAGGGCGCGGCTTTTTTGGCGGGTTTCTTCTTCTTCGGATTCCGGCACACTGTCAGCCACCACGCCGGCGCCCGCCTGCACATACATGGTGCCGTCCTTCAGAACCGCCATACGCAGGCCGATACAGGTGTCCATCGTGCCGTCGGCGGCGAAATAGCCGATGCAGCCGGCATAGACGCCGCGGCGCACCGGCTCAAGTTCCTCGATGATTTCCATGGCGCGAATCTTCGGCGCGCCGGTCAGCGTGCCGGCGGGGAACCCGGCGGCGAGCGCATCCACGGCGTCCAGGCCTGGTCGCAAGGTGCCCTCCACCGTGCTGCTGATATGCATGACGTGGCTGAACCGCTCGATCGCAAAACTCTCGGCAACGCGAACGCTGCCCGGCACCGCCACGCGGCCGACATCGTTGCGGCCGAGATCGACCAGCATCAGATGCTCGGCGCGCTCCTTGGGATCGGCGAGCAGATCGCGTTCCAACGCCGCATCCTCCTCCGCCGTGGCGCCGCGCGGCCTGGTGCCGGCGAGCGGGCGAATGGTGACGCGGTTGTCGCGGAGGCGCACCAGGATTTCCGGGCTGCTGCCGACCACGGCGAAACCGTCGAAGGCGAGATAGAACAGGAAGGGGGCGGGATTGATCCGCCGCAGCGCACGGTACAGCGCGAACGGCGGCAGGGCGAAAGGCGCGGAAAAGCGCTGGCTCGGCACGATCTGAAACGCGTCGCCGGCGGCGATATAGTCTTTTGCCTTGCGCACCGCGGCGCAGAATTCCGGCGGCGTGAAATTGCTTGCCGGGGCGGCCATGGGCGGTAGCGCCACCGGTGGCGCCGCGGTCGGCAAGGGGCGCGCCAGGGCCGCCAGCGCGTCCGCGATGCGCTGCCGCGCCGCTGCTTCGCCGTCGTCGCTTCGATAGGGTGCGACGAGAAAAAACTCGTCCCGCACATTGTCGAAAATCGCGGACAAAGTGGGCCGCAACAGCACCGAATCCGGCAGGCCAAGCGGATCCTGATTCTTTGCCGGCAGGCGCTCCATCTGGCGCACCATGTCGTAGCCGAGATAACCGACCACGGCCCCGGTCATTGGCGGCAGCCCCGCCGGCAACGCCAGGCGCGACTCTTCGAGCAGCGCCCGCAGGCTTTCCAGCGGCTTCCTTGTATCGGCGACGAATGCACGCGGCGCGGAAAGCGCATGGCGGTTGATCGCGGCCTCACCTGACAGGCAGCGCCAGATCAGGTCCGGCGCCATGCCAATCACCGAATAGCGGCCGCGCGCCGTGCCGCCCTCTATGCTTTCCAGCAGGAATGCGTTCGGTTGGCTGTGCGCCAGCTTGAGGAACGCGCCGACCGGAGTCAGCAGATCGGCGACGCCGGTGTGGACGGCGATACCGCTCACGCGTCTATTCGCCCGGCGAGACGATCTTGTCGACCACGCTCTGGTTCATGACAGGACGCTGCGCCGTGAGAACGGCCGTTGCGTAGGATTCCAGCATCATATCGCGCAGCGCGCGTCCCAGCCCCTGTTTCACTTCCGCTACCCCATCCTTGTCGGCTTTCGGATCGGGATGGGTAATGTTCGCAAGCGTTGCCACGATGAAGCCGGTATCGGTGGATATCATCGTCGGCTCGCCGACCTTCAGCGTGAACAGTATCTGGGCAAGCTGCGGCGGCACATCCGGCGGCACTTTCGAGCGCGTCACCGGGCCGCTGCGCGTCACCTGACGCCCGGTTCCCCAGGCCGCCGCGGTCAATTGCTGTCCGCCCTTTACGGTGGAGAGCAGGCGCGCCGCTTCCGTTTCGGCTTCATGATGCACCTGCTCCGTCTGCCAGTCCGCCAGCACCTTCGCCTTGACATCGGCGAAGGGCCGCGGCGTTGCCGGGGTTATGCTGTCCACCTGCAGGGCATACCACACATGGTCCGGCCCTTCGGTGAACTGCGTTGTTTCGCCTTTCTTGGCGGCGAAGGCATCGGCGATGATTTTCTTCCGCGCGTCGCCATCGGCCGGCATGGGGGCAGGGCTGCCCTCCGGCGTGTTGCCCTCGGCGTCCAATGTGCCGGCGGCGCCGGCGGCGCCCATATCGGCCGGGACTTCATCGATGCGGGCACCGCCGGCGAACAGATCCTGCAGCTTCTCGGCCCGCGCATCGATCAGATCCATGGCGCGCTCGGCACCCAGCCGGTCGCGGATCGTGTCGCGAAGATCGGCCACGGTGGGGTTTTTCGCAGGCGTAATGGCCGTGACGCGCACCAGCTGGTAGCCCAGCGGCTCCTTCACCGGGCCGGTTACCACATTGAGCGGTGCGGCGAACGCGGCCTTGGCCAGTTCCGGCGCCGGAATGCCCTCGATCGGCGTCTGGTCGAGCGTGGTCGCGGTGGCGCCCTTCGTCTTTGTCGCCGCCTGCATGGCGTCCCAACTCGCGCCTGCCTTCCATTGCGCCGCGAGCGCTTGCGCGTCCGCTTCCGTGCCAACCGTAATGATTTGCAGGGAGCGCATTTCCGGCGCGGTGAACTCGGATTTGTGTGCATCGAACCAGGCGCGCAAATCCGCGTCCTTCAGCGGCAGGGTGCGGCCGATCGTCTGCGGCGACAGCACGACCAGGTGAATGTGCCGGTATTCCGGCGCGGTATAGCGGCTGATATTGTTATCGTAATAACGCTGCAGGACGGAATCTGCCGGAGCCGGCGGCGGCGTATGGCCGGCGAACGGGATCTGCACCATGTCGGCGCGCCGCGTTTCGTGAAAATAGCCGTACACCATGTCGGCCAGCGTGTCGGAGGGATCGCCGCCCGCCACCACGGCCTGCAGCAACTGGTTCTTGGTTATTTCGTGCCGCACGATGTCCTGGAACATGCCCGGCGTCAGGTTGTTTTCGCGCAGCACCTGCAAATAGGTGTCGTGGTCGAACTTGCCGTTCAGACCCTGGAAACTCTGCTGCGACGTAATATCGTTCTGCACCGCCTTGTCCGGTGCGGCGAGGCCCATGCGCCGCGCCTGGTTATCGAGCGCCTGCTGCGCCACCATGCGGTGCAGAACCTCATCGCCCACTTGGCGCCGCAGCGCCGCGGGAATTTGGCTCGCATCCGGGAATTGCTGCGTCAGGCGCTGCATCTGCTGGCGGAATTGCTGCTCGAACTCGGCCGCGGAGACGCGTGCGCCATCCACGGTGGCGACGCTCGTGGGATCCGGGCCGCTGAAACTGACACGCCCGGAAATGCCCCACACCACGAACGCGCCCGCCAGGGCGAGAAACAGGATGCGCGCCGGCCAGGTGGTCGAGAGGTTGCGTAAAAACCCGAGCATGTCGTCCCTTCTTCGCCGCGGCAGGGCGGTGTGCGAAGGGCGTGGTGGCCAATTTTGCGCCAGGAGGCAATGGCGGTC
>DATJOH010000335.1:0-4047 GCA_035507235.1 Acetobacteraceae bacterium | reverse complement strand
CGAAGCGGCTGATTTGGTCGCGCACCTCGCCCACGCTGAGCGTCGGTCCACGCAGCAGGTGGAGCAGCGGGCGTTGCGGGTCATGGCTGAGCGCACCAACCAGAAGGTCCGGCAAATGCGGTGGGGTGTGGAGGTCTTGCTCACTCATGCCGCACTCCAAAGAAGCAAATGCGCGGCGCCTTCGACTGCCGTCGCGGACGGAGTAGAGCTTCAACCACCGGAATCAAAGTGGCGCAGTACTGATCGCCTACGAACTAGCCGACCTCGGTCCCTTCGCCATGAACGCGATCCGCCGGCCCAGCGTTGCTTGCGCGGCGCGCAATTTCGTTGGCGGCGATGTAGCCGAACACCATGGCGGGTCCGATTGTGCCGCCGGCACCAGGATAACAATTGCCGAATGGGCTCCCTGCTGCATTGCCCGCGGCATACAGGCCAAGGATCGGCTTGTCGCGTCCATCGGAAACGCGCGCCTTGGCATCGGCCTTAAGCCCACCCTTGGTGCCGAGATCGCCGAGATGGATCGGCACCGCATAGAAAGGCGATTTTTCGATCGAGCCGAGACAAGGGTTGGGCTTTACTCTTGGGTCGCCGAAACCACGATCGTAGCCCGTGCTGCCGCGGCCGAACTCCGGGTCCTCGCCGCTGGCCGCATACTCATTCATGCGCCGCACGACGTCCTGCAGCTTCGTCGAGGAAATCCCAATTTTCTGCGCGAGCGCGGCGACGTTATCGGCCCTGAAAATATAGTGCCCCCACCAATCCACCGGGATCGCGCGGTCGGGCATGATGGGCGCCGGCAGGAAGCCGCCGGCGGTGAACTTGGCGCGAAATGTCGCGTCGAAGACAAGCCAGCAGGGCGTGTTGGCGCCGGTCTTCACCTGATTCGCAACCATGCCCTTGCCGAACAGATCATAGCTGCAACTTTCGTCGACAAAACGGTCGCCGTTGCGGTTTACGCACACGCTATAGGGGCGCCCGACATCGAACACCGCCTGGTGCGTCTCCTCGAAATTGGAGGCGCTTTGGCTCGGCATGATCATGGTCGGCGCCCACCAGCCGGCATCGGTATATGCGGTGCTCGCGCCGATCGCTTCCGCTGCGAGCAGCGCCTCGCCCGCGTTGGCGCCTTGCGGTGTGCTGCTCCACCACACCGATGTCTTGATCGGGTAGAAGCGATCCCGCAATGCCTGATTCCACTCGAAACCGCCGGCACAGATCACGACGCCGTGGCGCGCCTCGATGTCGTATGGTGTGCCGAAGCGGCTGGCACGCACACCCGTAACGCGGTCCGTGTAAAGAAGCTCCTCCAGCTTGGTTTCCAGGCGAATTTCCACCCCTTTCGCGGCAAGCTGTTCGCGCAGCGGTCCGATCAACGCGGCGCCGGACGTAAACCACCGGTCGCGCCCGGTGATCCTGCGCGTCCCCATGTCAAGCCAGTACCGGCTCACGACACGCGCCAGCGCACGTATCCAGCCAGGGGTCCGCGCCGCGATGGCGAAGGTTTCTTCCAGATTCATTGCGTAACGATTAAACAGCTTGAAGCGTGGATATTGTTCGCGCATCAGCGGGAACTCATCGCCGAGCCGGCGGCCGTCCCACATTGGCAGCACCAATGAACGGTCATTGCGCGCACCCGGTGATTCCGAAAAATAATCAGGCCACGGCATAGAAATGAAATTAATGCCGAGTCCGCCGAGAAACCGCAGCATTTCCGCGCCGGTATCGACATAGGCCGCCAATCTGGCCCGATCCAGCGGCCCTTCGGTGACGGCATCAAGATATGTCAGCGCCTCGTCACGAGTGTCGGCGGTCCCGCCGATCCCGTGATTCGGAATCCAGGCAACGCCACCGGAGGTGGCGGAGGTGCCGCCATATTTGTGCGCCTTGTCGATGATCAGCACGTCCAGGCCGAGATCGCGGGCGCGAAGCGCGGCCGTCATGCCCGCGGCGCCGGAACCTACCACGATCACGTCGTGCCGTTCGATCATTCCCTTCCCCTGTGCTCCCTCAGCATCCGCGTGCAGAATAGCAGACCGCCCTTTGGTATACGCCTTTCGCGAGCTTCCGTCATAGTGCCGTATCCGGCTGAAACCATTGCCGGCCAGGACAAGTCGCGGGGAAGTTCATTGCGGCTATGAGTTTGCTGAACGTGTTGAATGCCGCCCGACGGTTTGACATCGCCCCAACGCCCGTGAAAACACTCGCGTACGTCCGTGCAGACGCGAGTTTCGGAGCATGCCGTGTCGGCCTTGCAAAACTTTGTCATCATCGAACTAGCGGAGAGCGTGGCCGGCGAGTATTGCGGCAAGCTGCTCGCCGATTTCGGTGCTGAAATCATCAAGATAGAAAAGCCAGGATGCGGCAGTCCCACCCGCACGCTTGGCCCGCGCGTGGCGGGCGACGCGCATCCCGAGCGCAGCGGCCTGTTCGCCTATCTCAACACCAACAAGGCTTCCGTCACGCTCGACGTGCAAAACGCCACCGGTGTTGCAATGCTCGCCAAGCTGCTGCGGCGTGCCGACGCGGTCATCGACGACCACGCGCCAGGCTGGCTGGCTGGCGTGGGCCTCGATCCAGCGGAGTTTCAGGAACAATACGCGCGCCTGGTGCTCTGCGCCATCACACCCTTTGGCCAGGCGCCACCCGCGGACCGGGTGAATGCCGAGGATCTTACCATCTTCCAGGCAAGCGGATGGGGCTATCATACCCCAAGCGGCATGAATGACGAGGTGCCCCCTCTGAAAGGCGCCGGGCGCTTCCTGGTGAGTTACGAAGCGGGGCTGGAAGCGGCCATGTGCGTGACCGCTTGCCTCCATGGCCGGGAGGAAACCGGACGTGGCCGGTTCATCGACGTCTCCAAGCAAGCGGTAATGGCCTCGCGCGTAGATTATGTGCTCGGGCAAATGGTCGCTGGCGAAATGGATGTGGGCACTAGCCGCACCGCTTTTGATCTCTGGGGACCAGCCGCAATTTTCGCGTGCCGCGAGGGGTTTGCCTATATTTGGCTTTCCGACCCCCTGCATTGGAAAGGTTTGCGTCAGCTGCTCAATGATCCAGAATGGATGCGGGAGTTCCCGGAACATTGGCTGGAGCGGGAGGCGACGCCCGAACGCGTGGCTACCACGCGCAAGCACATTGCCGCCTGGCTCCGCACCCAGGATAAGCACGAAGCGGCCGCGGCCGCACAGAAATTGGGGGTGATGCTGGTGCCGGTGAATAATGCAAGCGATCTGCCGCATCTGCCGCAATACCGGTTCCGTGAATTTTTCAAGGAAGTTGACCACCCGGTACTCGGCCGCGCCCTCTATCCGACGGTGCCTTACAAGCTGAGTGCCACACCCGCGCGCATCGTAACACCCGCGCCCTTGTTGGGGCAACATACGGACATGAAGCTGGCGGCGCTTCCCGGCGCCGCCACAATAGGGTCGGCATGAGGAACTCGATATGACCGACAACACCAAGGGCGGCCCGTTGCAGGGTGTGCGCGTGTTGGAATTGACGAAAGTCTGGGCCGGCCCTTACCTGGGCAAGCAACTCGCCTTCCTCGGCGCGGAAATCATCAAAGTGGAGAGCGCCGGTTCGCTTGATGTGACGCGTGTTTATGGCGGGGTCGACATCAACCACGCACCGGGCTTTCAATCCGTCAATCCGCAGAAGCTGAGCGCGACGATCGATATGAAGTCGAAGCAAGGCCAGGAATTGCTGCTGGATCTCGCCGCGAAATGCGATATATTGGTGGAGAATCTGCGCCCCGGCGCGATCGATCGGCTGGGGCTTGGCTATGACGCCGTGAAATCGGTCCAGCCAGACATCGTTTTCGTCTCCATGGGCATGTACGGCAATGACGGTCCGCTCGCCTACCAGACCGGCTACGCGCCCTGTTTCGTGGCTTTGGGCGGCCTCAGCGCGCTGGTCGGCTATGAAGGCGAGGCGCCGCGCGGCATGAATGTACGCTACTGCGACTCCACTTTCGGCACCGCGGCCGCCTATGCCGCGATTGTCGCGCTGCTGCACCGGCGCCGCACCGGCCAAGGCCAGTTTGTCGAT
>DATJOH010000334.1:0-3673 GCA_035507235.1 Acetobacteraceae bacterium | reverse complement strand
ATTTCGGTTTCGAATGGACGGAACTGGCCTTCCAGCAGGAACAGAAGGGAACCCCGACGCTGCTGGTATTCGGCGCGGCCGCACTGTTCGTCTTCCTGGTTCTGGCGGCGCAATATGAAAGCTGGCATCTGCCGCTGGCGGTCATCCTGATCGTGCCCATGTGCCTGCTCGCCGCCGTTACCGGCCTGCTGCTGCGCGGCATGGCAATCGACATCCTGGCGCAGATCGGTTTCGTGGTTCTTGTTGGCCTCGCGGCGAAGAACGCCATCCTGATCGTCGAATTCGCACGCCAGGCGGAAGCCGGCGGCGTGCGCGCGCAAACCGCGGCGGTGCACGCCGCGCGCACCCGTCTCCGGCCAATCCTGATGACCTCTTTCGCCTTCATCCTGGGCGTGCTGCCACTTGCCATCGCCACCGGCGCCGGCGCCGAAATGCGCCAGTCGCTGGGCACGGCGGTGTTCGCGGGCATGCTCGGCGTGACGGGATTTGGATTGTTGTTCACGCCGGCCTTCTATGTGGTCGTGCAGCGGTTCGGACGTGCGCGCGCGTCGGCGCGGCAACCGGTGGCGCAAATGCATTGGAACGGGTAAACGGCAGAATGGGCAAATGGAGGAGGGGGTGTTCTTCTATTCAAAAAAGGTGATTACCCGGGCAGGGCAAAAAAGGAAAACAGGCAAGAACGGACTTCTTTTCTGAAGAAAAGAAGCAAAAGACTTTTATCAATGGCATCGAACAGCCAGTCCTAAGCGGCGGATTCGGATGCTACCCTGAACGGATAGGAGCTTTTGGTTCTTCCTTGCAGCAAAAGAACTGCTTGCCTCCCTTTCATTCAAATAGTTGTCATAACCTGACAATTACGAAATAGGAATCCTTATTCCTTCTGCTTGCCTGGTGCCGTTACCCTTTCGGCTCTTCCATTTCGCCCAGGAACGCCTCGAAATCGCGAGCTTCGCGGAAATCCCGATAGACGCTGGCAAAGCGGACATACGCCACTTCATCCACTTCCTTCAGCGTATCCATGACCAGTTCGCCAATCTGCGAACTGGGGATATCCGTCTCACCCGACGCTTCCAACTGCCGTACAATTCCGTTCACGATGCGATCAATCCGGTCTTCCGCCACCGGCCGCTTGCGCATGGCAACGCGTATGGAGCGTGAGAGTTTTTCAGCATCGAACGGAACGCGCCGCCCATCCGCCTTGACAACGTTCAACTCTCGCAACTGCACGCGTTCTACGGTGGTGAAACGCTGCCCGCAGCTCGTGCAGAAGCGGCGACGGCGGATGGCCGCGCCATCCTCCGCGGGCCGGCTATCCTTTACCTGCGTATCCTCATGGCCGCAGAACGGGCAGCGCATGGTACCGGCTTAGCGCCGCGGATAAATCGGGAAACGGGCGCACATTTCCAGCACGCGCGCGCCCACGCGCTGCTCCACGGCGTCGTTGCCGCCGTCATTGCTGCCGGAAAGCCCGTCCAGCACTTCCGCGATCATGGCGCCGACCTCGCGGAACTCCGCCGCGCCGAAACCGCGCGTGGTGGCCGCCGGGCTGCCGAGCCGTATGCCGCTGGTGACCGCCGGCTTTTCCGGATCGAATGGAATGGCGTTCTTGTTCGCCGTCATGTGCGCGCGCTGCAGGCTCGCCTCCGCCGCCTTGCCGGTGACGCGTTTCGGACGCAAATCGACCAGCAGCAGATGGCTGTCCGTGCCGCCGGTAACCAGCGCCAGCCCGCGCGACACCAGGCTTTCGCCCAGCGCCTTCGCGTTTTCCGCCACCGCCTTCTGGTAGGCACGGAACTCCGGCCGCAACGCTTCGCCAAACGCGGCCGCCTTGGCCGCGATGACATGCATCAGCGGGCCGCCCTGCAGGCCCGGGAACACCGCGGAATTGATCTTTTTCGCAATCTCCGCGTCGGTGGTCAGCACCATGCCGCCACGTGGACCACGCAGCGTCTTGTGCGTGGTGGTGGTCACGACATGGGCATGCGGCAGCGGGCTGGGATAAAGTCCGGCCGCCACCAGGCCGGCAAAGTGCGCCATGTCCACCATGAACAGCGCGCCCACCTCATCCGCCACCGCGCGTATGCGCGGAAAATCGATCACCCGCGGATAGGCCGAACCACCGGCGATGATCAGTTTCGGCCTGTGCTGACGCGCGAGGCCGGCAAGCTCCTCATAATCGAGCAGCCCATCCTCCCGCCGCACGCCGTACTGCACCGCATCGAACCATTTGCCGGAAAGGTTAGGCGCCGCCCCATGCGTCAAATGTCCGCCCGCCGCCAGCGACATGCCGAGGATGGTATCGCCCGGCCGAATCAGCGCCAGGAAAACCGCCTGGTTCGCCTGCGCCCCCGAATGCGGCTGCACATTGGCAAACCCGCACCCGAACAGCCGGGTCGCGCGCTCGATGGCCAGAAGCTCCGCCTTATCCACCTCCTGGCACCCGCCATAGTACCGCCGCCCCGGATACCCCTCGGCATATTTGTTGGTCAGCACACTGCCCTGCGCCTCCAGCACCGCGGCCGAGACGATGTTTTCCGAGGCAATCAGCTCAATCCCGTCCTGCTGCCGCGCAAGCTCGGCGCCAATGGCATCCGCCAGTTCCGGATCCGTCTCCGCCAACGGCGCCGCGAAGAAGCGCGTGAGGTTCAAGGGTGGCAGGGACTGATCAGTCATACGGCGCGCTCCAAGAAAGGCCAGGGGGGCTCTGCCCCCCTGCACCCCCCGCTAAGGACAAGTCCTTAGAACCTTTTCAGAAGGGTGGGACAAGCTGGGCGGCGCGCACGTGGTCGTTGACAGGCAGGTCGCGCTTGCTGTGTTGGGGGCCATGGAACCCCGTCTCAGCCTCGTCACCCTGGGCGTCACCGACCTTGCCCGTGCAGTGGCGTTCTATGAGGGGTTGGGCTGGCCCAGGAAACTCAGGGCGGCGAAAGGCGTGGCCTTCTTCCAGCTCAACGCCCTGGGAATTTCCCTGTACCCGCGCGCCGACCTGGCGGCTGACGCCGGCGTGAAGCTGCAAACCGAACCGTCGCAGGGCTTTACCCTGGCCTACAATGCGCGGAGCCGCAACGAGGTGGACGCCGTATTGGCTGAGGCGGCCGCGCTGGGTGGCCGCATCACATGCCCTGCCCAGGAAGCTTTCTGGGGCGGTTATCACGGCCATTTCGCCGACCCAGACGGCTTTCTTTGGGAAGTCGCGTGGAACCCGGAATTCGTCCTCGCAGACGACGGCGGCCTCACCCTGCCGGAATAACGTTCCGGCACGACGCCGAGTCGCGCCGGCTGCCGCTTCGGCGGCTACCGACCCAAGGCGGGCATTGCCTGCCTCGGGCGGCGATGCCCAGAGCGGACATTCCGGCGTAGGGCGGAAAAGCGCAGCGCATTCCGCCGCAAGCCGACAGTAGATAAAACGATTGGATGCCGGACTATCGTCGAAACCTCGTTCCGGGCGGCTGCTTCTTCTTCACGGTCAACCTGCGGGACCGCCGAGCGGACACGCTGGTCCGGCACATCGACGCGCTGCGTCAGGCGGTGCGCGTGACGCGGGCAAACCAGCCTTTCGAGATCGATGCCTGGGTCGTGCTGCCCGACCACATGCACTGCCTCTGGACGCTGCCGCCGGGCGATGCGGACTTCCCCTCGCGATGGCGGGCGATCAAGATTTCATTTTCGAAAG
>DATJOH010000333.1:0-6107 GCA_035507235.1 Acetobacteraceae bacterium | reverse complement strand
ATCGATGTCTTCGTCTCCGACGCCACCAACCTGGTGATCGACATCAACGGCTACTTCGGACAGTAGAGCGCGGCTCTCGGCCGGCGAGCGGCGGGCCCGCGGCCTGCGGCTGACGGCTATACTGGGGTCGGAATGCCGCTGATCGGAAAGGCCGCCATCTTCGGGGCGTCGGGCGCCATCGGACCACACGTGGGCGCGGAGCTGAATCGGCGGGGAATCCCGTTTCGCGTGGTCGGACGCCGTCGCGCCGTGCTCGAATCCACCTTCGGCCAGATGCCGCACGCCGAGGTCTTCGAGGCCGATCTCGCCGATTTGCGCTCGGCCAGCGCGGCGGCGCGCGGCGTGGACACCATTATTTACACGGTCGGCCTGCCGTATCCTTCGCACCGCCTGCATCCGGTGCTGATGCGCACTACCCTCGAGGCAGCGGCGGCCATGCAGGTCCGGCGGGTGGCGCTGGTGTCGAGCGTCTACCCCTATGGCGTGCCGCGCGCGTCGCGGGTCGCCGAGACCCATCCGCGGCAGCCCGAAACGCGCAAAGGGCAATATCGCAAGGAGCAGGAGGACCTGGTGCTGGAGGCGGCCGCCAAAAGCCGCATCGACGGCCTGGTGGTGCGCCTGCCGGATTTCTACGGTCCCGGCGCCGAAAACAGCCTGGCCAATCCGATTTTCCGCGCCGCGTTGGCCGGCAAGACCGCCAACTGGGTCGGCCCGGTCAATACGCCGCACGAATTTGTCTTCGTGCCCGATACAGGCTTCGTCATCGCCGAACTGGCCGGGCGCGCGGAGTGCTATGGCGAAGCCTGGAACTACGCCGGGCCGGGCGAAATCAACACCCTCGATTTCATCACCCGTGTCTATCGCGCCTGCGGCCGCGCGCCGCGCTATCGCACCGTCGGCCGCGGCCTGCTGAAGGTGATGGGGTGGTTCAACCCGCTGTATCGCGAAGTGGTCGAAATGGTCTATCTGCAGGAGACGCCCGTCATCCTGGACGACGGCAAGCTTCAGGCAAAGCTCGGCGCGCTGCCCAAAACGTCCTACGACGACGGCATCCGCAAGACTCTCGAATGGATGCGCGCGCACCCCTCCGCGGCCTGAGGCCCGCCGCCTACGCCATGTGCAGCCACTGCGCCACCGCGAGGCCGAGCATCAGCACGCCGAAGATCATGAGGATGTAGGCGAGCGGAGATTCGCGCAGCAGCACGGCCTCGGCGGGATTTTCGGGGTCGTAGAATACCGGCACGGCGCCGCTGGCCGGATACCGGTCCAGTTCCGCCTGAGCCCGCTTGGCCCGGGAATACGAGTGGCCGCCAAAGCGCACCCGTTTGCCGGAGTAATGCATACCCTGGACCGTGTAGTCGTACTGCACGCAGACCGTGTAACTGGTGCAACCGTCGGAATCCTTGCCCTCCTCGACCCAGGATTTGGCGACGGTCCCGATGGCTTGTGGCCAGCCCTTACTGTCTTGCAGCCTGATCCAATGATACAGACCGATGCCCAACAGGGCGCCGCCGATCAGGAAAGTGAGGATTGCAACCACGCGAGGTCTCTCCGAGGAATGATAACGTGGCGGGAGGGCGGATGTCCCCTTGCCCTGGCATTCGTCGGCATTCGTCTCGAGGGCATGGGAAAGTGAGGAGTATGCCAACCGGCGCAAGCTTCAGCCGCCGCCAATTCTTCGCGCTCGCTGCGGCCCCGCTGGCAGCGCGCGCCGCGTCGCCGCCGCCCAATTTCGTCTTCATCCTGATCGACGACATGGGCTGGCGCGATCTCGGCTGCTACGGCAGCACCTTCTACGAAACTCCGCAGATCGACCGGTTCGCCGCCCAATCGGTGCGCTTCACCAATGCCTACGCCGCCTGTCCGGTCTGTTCGCCCACGCGCGCCAGCATCCTCACCGGCAAATATCCGGCCCGCCTGCACCTCACCGATTACATTCCCGGCCGCGCCCAATGGCCCGCCGCGCGCCTGCTGAAGGCGCCGTTTCTCGACCACCTGCCGCTCGAAGAAATGAACCTCGCGCGGGCGCTCAAACCGCTCGGCTATGCGTCCGCCAGCATCGGCAAATGGCATCTGGGCGGTCCGCCGTACTATCCCGACCGGCAGGGCTTCGATCTCAACGTCGGCGGCACGGATAAAGGCCAGCCGCCCACCTACTTCGGCCCGTGGAATCTGCCCAACCTGGAAAACGGCCCCAAGGACGAATACCTCACCGACCGCCTCACCGTAGAAGCCGCGAAATTCATCGAGACCAATCGCAGCCGGCCGTTCTTCCTGTACCTGCCGGAATTCGCCGTGCACCTGCCGGAGCAGGCCAAGCCGGCGCTGGTGGAACGCTATCGCCGCAAGGCCGATCCCGCCAATCCGCAGCATGACCCGGTCTACGCCGCCATGATCGCCAGCCTCGACGAGAACATCGGCCGCATTCTGAAAAAACTGGACGATGAGCGCCTCGCCGATCGCACGGTGGTCATTTTCATGTCGGATAACGGCGGCCTGGTGTACGAAGGCAATCGCCAGCAGCCGGTGACCTCGAACGCCCCTTTACGCGCCGGCAAGGGCCACCTCTACGAGGGCGGCATCCGTGAGCCGATGATGATCCGCTGGCCGGGCGTCACCCGGGCGGGCGCGGTGTGCGACGTGCCGGTATCGAGCATCGACTTCTTTCCCACGCTGCTCGAGATCGCCGGCGTCAGGGTGGACCCGGCATGGTCGGTGGATGGCGTCAGCCTCGTGCCGCTGCTGCGGCGTTCGGGCGTGCCGCGCCGCGAAGCGCTCTACTGGCACTATCCGCATTACAGCAATCAGGGCGGCGTTCCTTCGGGAGCGGTGCGCGCCGGCGACTACAAGCTGATCGAGTTCTACGAAGACGGCCGGCGCGAACTCTACAACCTGGCCCGCGATGCCGGCGAAAGCGACGACCTCGCCTCCAAGGATCCCGCCCGCGCCGCAAGGATGGCCGCCATGCTGGCTGAATGGCGCCAATCGGTGCATGCCGTCATGCCGGCGGTCAATCCGAACTACGATCCGGCGAAGGCCGACCAGGGTCTGACCGGCCAGAATCCGCCGCCTTCGAACGGCCGCCGCTAGGCGCGCAAAATTAGCGCTTGACCCTGGAACCGGTTCCACCCTCGATACTATGCTCAGGAGGGTGGGGACTGGGGCAAAATCATCGTACTTGCGATCCGGCGAGCTGGCTAAGATGACCGGCGTCAGCACCGACACCCTGCGCCACTACGAGCGCATGCACGTGCTGCCGCGGCCGGCGCGGACCTCCGGCGGCTACCGGCAATATCCGCCGGAAGCAGCCGACCGTGTGCTCCTGGTGCGCCGCGCCATCGGCATCGGGTTCAGCCTCGAGGAGCTGGCGCGCATCCTGCGCGTCCGCGACCAGGGCGGCGCCCCCTGCCGGCAGGTGCACGCGCTGGCTGTCGGGAAACTGGCGCGGCTCGACCGGCAGATCGCCGAGCTGGTGTCGCTGCGCGGCCAGTTGCAATCCATAGTGGCCGCCTGGGAGCGGCGGCTGGATGGCGTCCCCGAAGGCCAGCGCGCCGGATTGCTGGAAGCCCTGTCCCGGCGGCCCTCCTGCGAGGAGGAATCGAAATGAGACGACGATGGTTGACTGCCCTGTTCGCCCTGTTTATCGCCGGCGCAGCGGCTCCGGCGCAGGAGACGCATCCCGACGGGGTCGCCCGCCGCGGCGATCGCGTGATGGGGTTCTCGCACGACAAGACCACCCACCACTTCCGCCTGTTTTCCGGCGGCGGCGCCATCGAGGTGACCGCCAACGATCCCAAGGACACCGCCAGCCGCGATCAGATCCGCATGCATTTGTCGCACATCGCGCGCATGTTTGCGGCGGGAGATTTCGATGCGCCCATGCTGATTCACGATCGCGTGCCGCCGGGCGTTCCCGTGCTGCAGCGCCTGAAGGCGGAAGTGGCGTATCGCTACGAGGAGATCGATCGCGGCGGCCGCGTGCGCATCGCTACGCGGAATGCGGAGGCCCTGGCGGCCGTTCACGAGTTTCTGAAATTCCAGATTGCCGCTCACCAGACCGGCGACAGCATCGCGGTTGCGGGGGACGATCAGCCGCGCAAATAGCCGGCCAGGTACCCCGTCGCCACCCCTAAGAGAATCAGCGCCAGCATGGTTTTCAGGGCGGCGGCGGGGACATATCGCTGCGTGCGCGCGCCCAGGTACATTCCCGCCATCCCTCCCACACCGAACGAAAGTCCCAGCGTCCAGTTGGGCGCCACGGTTATGCCGCTGGCCTGGTAAAACGGCGCGATCCATTGATAGAAGCCCACGCCGGCCGCCGAAGTCACCAGCGTCCCGGCGAGGGTGGCTCCGGCGATGGTGTGCACCGGCAGACCGTAAATCGACACCAGGAAGGGCGCGATGATGGCCGCGCCGCCGATTCCATAAATGCCGCCGACCAGGCCCACCGCCAGGCTGAGCACGAAGATGCCGGCGGGCCGGCAATGGTATTTGCGCTGCTGGAACTCGAACGCCAGTTGCCGCGCGTTGAAGATCAGGGTGCGCGCGCGCCAGTCCTTGGAGGGCGCGGGGGACGGCGCGGGTTGCGCCGGCTGGCGGTAGGAGCGCCACAGGTCCAGCACCAGGCGAACCGCGATCCACAGCAGAACCAGCCCCGCAAACGCCTTGAACCGCCGCGCATCCGGCAGCCACGTCAGCCGGATGAGGCAGCCCAGGATCACGCCCGGGGCGGTTCCGGCCGCGACCAGCAGGGTCAGCGGCCAGAGCACGCGCTTCTCCCGCCAGTAACGATAGACGCCGGCGGGCGTGGCGACGAGGTTGAACACCAGGTTGGTGGCGCTGACCGCGGGGCTGGTGAAGCCGAGCACGCTCATCTGCAGCGGCAACAGCAGGAAGGCGCCGGAGATCCCGGCCATGGACGTGAAGAAGGAAATGACCAGTGCGGCGACCGGCGGAAACCAGGTCGAGAATCCCATGGGACCGTGCTACGCAAGCTCAGAGTATCACCTCGCGAGCGATCCGGCGCTCCTGCTATCATGCCCCAATGTCCGTACGTCTGGCCGTCCTGCTGGCGCCGCTCTGTCTCCCTGCCTGGAGCGCGTCGTACCACTTCGCCGCTATCTGGGACGGCGAAAAGGTTTGGCGCGACGCCTGCATCGCGGTGGAAGGCGACCGCATTCAGTCCGTAGGCCCGTGCGCGGGAGCGGCCGTCGATCTCACCCGCTTCACGGCCATCCCCGGCCTGATCGACGTCCACACCCACATGACCTATGTGCTGGGCAATAATGTCACGCGCGCCGCCCGTGCCGCCGCCACCGTTTTCCTTGCCCAGGACAATCCGCGCAAGACCCTGGAAGCCGGCGTGACCACGGTGCGCGATCTCGGCGCCTCGGGATATGCCGATATCGCCATGCGCGATCTCATCGCCGCCGGCAAACTCACCGGGCCGCGCATGTTCGTGGCCGGCTACGGCCTGCAAAACACCCGCGGCACGAACGTCACGCCCAACACCGCCCACGGCCCGGTGGAGGTCGACAAGGTGGCCCGCGCCCAGATCGCCGCCGGCGCCGATTGGGTCAAGATGTACGCCTCCACCGGCTCCGGCCAGGATGTCTCCGGGACGCAGACTTACTCGTACGAAGAAATCAAGGCCGCGGTGGATGCCGCCCACGCCCTCGGCAAACGCATCGCCGTCCACAGTTATGGCCCCGATGCGGCGCGCGACGCGGTCCGCGCCGGCGTCGATTCCCTGGAGCACGCCACCGACATGGACGACGGCACCATTGCCGAAATCGTGCGCCGCAAGATCGTCTACGTTCCCACCATCGACCACAATCGCTATTACGCCGATAACTTCCAGTTGCTGCGTTATCCGCCGGAAGCGGTCACGCGTCTGAACGACTACATTCGCCGCAATCTGGAGACCGCGCGCAAGGCATTCGCCGCCGGAGTCACCTTCGCCATGGGGTCGGACGCGGTCTACACCATGTTCGGCGAAAACACGCGCGAGCTAGGCTGGTTCGTGAAGGCGGGGATGACTCCCGCGCAGGCGCTGCATGCCGGCACGGCCAATGGCGCCGCCCTGTTGGGAATGGAGAAGAGCCTGG
>DATJOH010000332.1:0-2496 GCA_035507235.1 Acetobacteraceae bacterium | reverse complement strand
AATGGCTGACATGGCCATCGATCTCGCCCGCCTCGTCTACGCCCACCTCCGCGCCGACATCATCGAAGCCGCAACCACCGCAGCCCCCGAACCCGAACAACCGCAACCACCCGCGAAATCCCACTCCGCCACCCGCACCGCTACCGTGCGCATCCCCTCCCTCAAACCAATCGCCCCCGGCCGTCTTTTCATTGCGCTGATCGGCGCCGCGCGCGCCTGCTTCGCGTTAGAAGCCCGCCTCACCGGCGCAACCACCACCGCGAAACAATCCCGCGATCAGATCGCCGCCACGCTGCGCGCCGATCCCCGCCGCCGCGCGCTGCGTGACGCCTTCGTGCACATCACCACGGAAAATCCCGACCGCCGCGAAATCCTGCGTGAAACCACGAAGGCCATCGACGCCGAGCTAATCGCCGACCCGGAGCAAAAAACCGGCGTTGCCGAACTGATCGTTTCCATCTGCCACAACCACAACATCATCATCGATCCGGCCACCTTGCCGGACCCGCTGCTCGACCTTCTGATTGAGTATTGCGAGCCGGGCGGCGTCGCCCGCGGCGACGTCACCTGCATCAAGCCCGTCGATCCGAATGGCTATCATCCCCCAACCGGGCCACCGTAAGCCGCGCCGGCCTCACCGCACAGCGCGAATTCTGAATAAAACCTCGTGAAAACAAGTAGCTGTGGCGGCTCAAGGAATCGGCTGCCGCATCGGGCGCGCGGCCGCGCAACGCTGTAGCGCTAACTGCGTGCGGGTGCGTTTACGCACGGCCGGGATCGACCGATACCGGTGCCTCCGCGATGCGGCGCGTCATGCCGGGGCGGCCCTCACGAGGAGCACATGGCATGATCAAGGCCGATTTCGATCCGGCGAACGCGCGGGTGGGCGCCAGCTACCCACCACCACACGACGAGAAATGTCGCGGCCGCCGCACCTGGCCGTTGACGAAGAAATATGATCTCACCCAATTTGGCGTGAATCGCGTTGAGCTGGCGCCAGGCTCGTGGTCCACGCAGCGCCATTGGCACAAGACGAACGACGAGGTCGTCATCGTCATTTCGGGCGAACTGGTTCTGGTCACTGATGACGGCGAGGAAACCTTGGGCCCCGGCGATTGCGTGGCCTTCAAGGCGGGCGACCGCAACGCCCATCATTTGCAGAACCGCGGCGACCAGCCGGCGGTATTTTTCGATATTGGCGGCCGCGATCTGTGGGATATCTCGACCTTTCCGGATGCCGGCTTTCAGGCGCGGCCCCGCGTCGAAATTAATTTCCGGCCGATGAAATGACCAGTCTCCTGCAGCTCCATTATTTTCCGACGCCGAACGGCCGCAAGATCTCCATAGCGCTGGAGGAAATGGAGCTTCCTTACGAAATCGTGCCGGTGAATATTCTGCGCGGCGAGCAGCAGCGCCCCGAGTTCCTCGAAATCAGCCCGAACAACCGCATTCCGGCGCTCGTCGATCACGGTCCGGACGGCACCCGGATCAAGATCTTCGAATCGGGCGCGATCTTGCAATATCTCGGCCGCAAGAGCGGTCTTCTCTACCCGTGCGACGAGGCCGCGCGCTGCTGGGTCGATTCCTGGCTGTTCTGGCAAATGTCAGGTCTCGGCCCGATGGCTGGCCAGCTGAGCTGGTTCATCCGCGTTTCGAACAGACCGGATCGCGAAGCGCGCGATTACGCCTATCCCATCCACCGCTACCGCAAGGAAGTGCGGCGTCTCTATGGCGTGCTGGACCGCGCCCTCGCCGGCGGCGATTTCATCTGCGGCGACTACAGCATCGCCGATATCGCAAGCTGGACCTGGGTCGATCAGTATCGCGACCAAATTGGCGGCCTCGCGGGCTTTCCCAACATCGCGGCCTGGCACGCCCGCATCGCCGCCCGCCCCGCGGTGCAAAAAGGCCTGACCATCTGGATGCCCGACTCAAACGATGGATGGTCAGCCGCCGGCAATGCGGCGCAGCGCGCGTAAGCTAAGCGCGTGCCCGCTGCGTTCCCCCCAGCCGCATCCCGAACGCGGCGAGGCGCAGCACCGGCCCAAGCACGGCAAGCACCGTGAACGGCACATAGCCGACAATATGCAGCGCACCCACAAGCGGCAGCCGGAAGAAATCGACAAAGAAGGCGTAGGCGATGAAATTCATTCCCACCGTCCGCATCACCCACCACGCTCGTGCATTGAGCAACCGATGCGTCGGTCGGAACGAGAATAGCGCGAGCACATAGACCCACCCCGCCGCGGCGCCGAAGAACAGAAAGGTGCCCGTAGCCGGCGTCGCGCCAATGTAACAGAGCCAGCCCACCAGGCCGAGATGCACGAGGTGCGCCGCGGCAAACGCCAGGCCGAATTCGCGCCCCCGCCGGCGCAGCTTTTCGAACCGCGGCCCGAACAGCGCCGCCATGGCGCCGCCGGCGTAGGCGCCCCAGAACAGCAAAAAGGAAAACCGCGCCGTGGCCGCCAACGCTGCGTCGGTGCCATGCTCGCCCGT
>DATJOH010000331.1:0-2025 GCA_035507235.1 Acetobacteraceae bacterium | reverse complement strand
CGCCTGCCGACGCGCGTGGCATTATGCGAGCGAATTCGCTCATGACCAGGTATCGGCTGGAAGGTTAACCACGATCGGCGCGGCGGTACTGCGTACCACCACCCATCGGAACGGTTCCGCCGCCGAACGGTTTATTTCCATATGCGGCAGGAACGGCGGCACATGAATGAAATCGCCTGCCTTGGCGCGGGCGGAAAATTCCCCGCGCTCGCCCCAGCGGACTTCGCAGATGCCAGAGAGAACATAGGCAATTGTCTGCTGCTCGCCGTGATGATGAATTCCGGTCCGTGCTCCCGGCTGAACCTCGAACAGCCCACCCCACATCGCCGTATCGACGCCTTGCTGTCGCGTGATTGCCGCCCGGCGCTCGGAACCGGGTGTCTGAGCCGTTCCGAGATCGAACGCGGCCGGGCTCACGATGCGGATTGCCGCCGGTTGCGCCGACGGTGTACTGGATGTCATTGCGGCTCACTCCACACGACGAAACCCGGCGCACATGTGTGCGCAGCGTTCACGCGCGGGGTCGCGCGGTTACTGGATTTCGGCAGCCAAGTGGGGCGCCGCGCTCGATCTTTCCAATGCTTTATTCTGCTGGGATTGATCTGCCTGAATGCTCGATCGTCCTGCTGGTGGTCACAGTCCTACGCATGGTCCGTTCACTGACGATGGCATTCCGGCGCTTAACGCCGCTTCAGTATTGCCACTTCATGAGTAAGAACAACAGCAGTAGTTCCTTTCTTTGCAAATCGTTGCTCCACCAGGACGGCTACCTTCTTCTTGAAAGAAGAAGAGCTTCCTTGCTCTGCTTGCAACGGAACCAAGTGTTAGTTTCTGACCACCAGGTCGTCAGGCAGTCTTACCGGCTCCGTTGCAGAGCAGGCTCAATCCGACTGGCACGATGATGGCTCGGCCGGCGATCGGGCCGGAAAGCGGCGGGCAGGCGGTAGAGCTGATAGAGCAGCCCCGAAAGCGCGCCTGCCAGCAGCGACGCAACCAGCCACAGGATGAACGACACAGCATTGCCGCCGGCGTCGGCCATCCATGAGGCGCGTGCCAAAACAATCACCAGCAGGGGTGCCGTGGCAATTAGCCAGGCGCCCAGCAGGCGCGCGACACGGCCACGGGTAATTTCCCAGCTTTCCGCGAATGGCCGCTTCAGGCCCAGGGCGATCGAAGGCGCGGCAAGCCAAAGGCGAAAAATCGCCAGCATGACAACGGCGAGAAACGGCGCAAGCAGAACGAGCGTCAGCAGGGCTGAAATCGGACCCAGCACCAGCAGAAGCGTGAGCGGCAGCATCGCCGCCATCCTCGCCAGCGCGGCGGCGAGCAGGCGCAGCGCGAGCAGGCAGCCGGCCAGGATCGCCCAGCGGCCGAACAACGAAATCCGGCCAGCTTTACCGTCCGCCAGCACCATGCGCAGCATGCTCAGCAGCAGTAGGGCTGCCGCCAACGGCGGTGCCACAAAGCGCACGGCCATCAGGGCGTAGAGCCAGGTTGCCTCAGAGGCGCCGAAATCGGCGACCAAATCCCCCGTGCCGCCGAGGCCGATATGCGCGCGGTCCAGCAGCAGGGACGCGATCAGGTCGGCGAGGCCGGCCGCGGCGATGGCGCAGGCCAGCGTGACCGGCCGCCGCGCAACGAAACGCGGCAGCAAGCGCCAGGCATGCGCCGCAATGGGCAGAAAATCGGTGCGCCGGCGCGGCGGCGGTGGTGCCTGCCGGTGCGCCGGGTCCGCCCGCACCTTGAGCCTACATGCCGCCGAACAGGGCGGCCGTATCGCACATGCGCATGGAGAAGCCCCATTCATTATCGTACCAGCCGCACACGCGGATCAGCGCGCCATCGTCCACGCTGGCGGTCTGCGTCGAATCGAAGCTGCAACTGGCGGCCACGCCGTTGAAATCGCTGCTGACCAGCGGCGCGGTGCTGTAGTCGATGATGCCTTTCAGTTTTCCCGCCGCGGCCGCGGCAAAGGTTTCGTTCACGTCCTTGGCGCTGGGCCGCTTCTTCATATTCACGTCGAGC
>DATJOH010000330.1:0-4735 GCA_035507235.1 Acetobacteraceae bacterium | reverse complement strand
TTGGCGTGGACGGACCCGGTATAGCCGCCTTCCACCGCCTGTATGCTGGGCAGGATACGCGCGGGAATGTGGCGCGCCCCGGCGGCGGCGAGCATGCACGCCAGATAAGGCACGACCATGGAGGCACCTCCCGCGCGAAAGCGGCCTTAGGTAGCGAGAGCGAGGGCGGGGAGGCAAGCCGGGTCGGCGGATGACGGCGGCTTCATGCGAAGGCGGCTTGCTTGCCGGCCCGGCTTCGCGCCAGAAGACATGCAAATGCCAGGACACCGAACCGTGCAGGAACAGCGCCCCACCTCTAAGAAGGCCGCCGGCGACGCGGGATTCACTCTGCTGGAGCTGTTGGTGGTCATCGCCATCCTCGGTCTGCTGGCTGCGCTTGTGGGGCCACGCCTGTTCAACATTCTGAGCGGCGCCAAAACATCGCTCGCGCATCAACAGATCGAGAATATCGGTAGCTCGCTCGACCTCTATAAACTGGATGTCGGCAGCTATCCGACGTCGGAACAGGGGCTCGGCGCACTCGTCGCGAAGCCGACCGACGTGGAGACCTGGAACGGTCCCTATACGAAAACTGGTGGCGTGCCGAAGGACCCGTGGAACCACGATTGGGGCTATGCGAGCCCGTCCACGCGGCCCGGCCACGATTACGACCTCTGCTCCTCCGGCCCGAATGGCGCAGCCAACGCGACGCCGGAGCCTGGGGAGACCGGGGCTATCTGTAATCCGTAAAACGGTAGAGTAAGAAGAAGGCTTCTTTTTTGAAAAAAAGAAGCAAAAAACTTTTATCTGTTGCGGGCAGCATCGATTTTGCCCGTTTGGCCGCGCCGCCACACGCCAAAGGCAAAAGTTTTTTGGTTCTTTTTTTCAAAAAAGAACTACTTGCTTTCTTCTGCGATCGCCGGGCCGCACCTCAGGCGAATGCAGTTAGTTATATTAACTTTGCGTGAGCGTCATGCGTAATGCGCATGGACGAAGATGCAGTTTCATAACAACGCCTTCGTTTAATGCCGGAGTGATCAATCGGTTGGCGACGGATCTTAAGCCGTGACATGTGTCCGTTCGGCGTAGCGGTCGAATGTGCGGCGATCGTTGGGACCGCGGTAGCGTAATAAGCTATCGCCCGATTAGCGATTTCATGCAATATTGCCGATGCTGGCGCGAGTTGCCGGCAGTTGCCACTGGCCGCGATAGCCGAAGCGCCCGTTGGGCCGTCGGCTTTGCCCCGCGCGTAACAAGCTAAAACCTCCGCCAGTTATGCCGCAAGCGAGCGCGCGTTGCCCGCCCACGCGACCGGCGGCCCGCATCTCTAATTCTGTTTCCAGCAGTCGAGGAAAGCAATGATATGTCCCTGCCCGTTGCGCTGATTGTTATAACCCCGTTCCTGAATTATGCGATCGGTGATGAAATCACCGGCGCGGATCTGATCGAGTCTATTCTCTCGGGTCCGTATGCGGATGACGTGGTCAAGCTCGGGGCGGGCGGGAATCAGGATCCGGCCCTAACGGTTGTGGTCGTCACTGCCTATGCCGGAACGCCCGTCAATTTGGGCGGCTATGCCTACAATTATGCGCCGAGCGCGCTGGATTACAGCATCGACAGCGGCACTACTTGGACGGCCGTCGCGAACTTCGTGCTCAATAATGGTGCCTGGACGGGCACGGGCCCGACTTTTGCCTCGCCGCAGACCGCCAATATCATCGTACGCGACCACACCACGGTCACCATCGTTTCGCAACCTTGCTATTTCTACGTCACCACCAGCTCCGGCGGGTCGGGTGACGGCACCATTACGTTGGCCGACGGGTCGGAAATCGACGGCCTGGGCCTGGGATTGCAGGTTACGCCGGGCTCCGGCGCGCCGGGCGTACTGTCGCTGATTTTCGGCAACATTCCGGGGACGGTGGCGGACGGCGGCGGCTTGGCCGAGGCGCTCACGGAAATCGCCGGATTACTGCCGAGCAGCGGCGGCACGATGACCGGCGATCTGGCGTTTGCCGGCACAAACCCAGTGAGCACGATCAGCGCCGCAAACACGCTTGTGCTCGCGGTGGAGCATCAACTCTGGCTGGGCGGAACCGATGCCTCCGGCGCCGTGTACAGCGCCACCATCGCGGGGCAAAGCAGCAACCCGGGAACGATCGCGGTCAATAAGCTGTGGAACAATGGCGGCGCGCTGGCGCTGGCGCGCGCGGATGGGTTGCTGCCGCTGCCGACCTACCAGGCAAATTTCGTAGCGTCGCAGCCGTGGGGCGATGTGCCCGCCAGCGCCGCGATCTTTCCGCACGCGCCGTTGCCGAGTCCGCCGGTGCCACTTGCCGGCATGCTCATCGGCGACCGCATCAAGCTCGGTGGCGACTATAATTTTGCCGAGGTGTTCGCGCCGCAGCAGAATTTCGATGCTTGGCCCACGCTGCAGAATTTCCTGCTCTACGCCCAACTCATGTACCGGGCGCAAAAAGGCGCGGCGCTGGACAACGTCGCGCTTCGTGACTTCGTCGATGTGAAGTTGCCGGCCGGCGATTTCCTGGTGTCGCAACCGTTGATCGTGCCGGAAAATGTGCGGCTCGGCGGTCCCGGCCGGATCTTGCGTGCCGCCTATACGGGAAATCAAAGCAACGATGGCGTCACCAGTCTGCCGGGACCCTTCGCCACCAATGCGTATCTGCCCACTGTCGTGGTGGCGCCGCATGGGCATCTCGGCGATCTGAATGTCTATGTAAATACCGATGGCCAACTGGCGCACCGCGGTTCGGGCGTCTGCCTCGGCAAGAACTGGGCGGCCCTGGTGGGCGCGGCCTGCACGATCGGGGCGGGGGGCACCGGCTACAGCGCCGGCGATCTGGTCGTGCCGTTCAATCCGTCTCCGGCTGCCTACTGGCCGTGGGTGGCCCAGGTAACGGCGGTGAATGATTCCGGCGCCATTACCGCCGCGCAGGTGTATGAGGCAGGCGCCTATGCCTTGCCGCCGGCATCCGGCCTGTACAACGGGGCTGCATCGTTGCAGGCACAGCAATGGACCACCGCTAACGGGTTTTCCGTATTCGACCCGGCGCATGCGGGCTGCTTTCTGCAAGACAAGGCCTTTCGGTCTGATTTCACGACGCCGTCGCCCGGCACCGGTGCCACGCTCGCACCAGGCTGGGCGCCGGACTACACGCCGGGTTCCGCAGCCGGCACCTACAATATCGGGTCGGCCATTACCTGCGGCATGCAGTGCGGCCGCATTCAAATCACCGGCGGCGTGCCCGCCATCTATAGCGCCGACGATGGGCCAACCTTCTGCGTCATGATCACCGGCCTGGAATTCGAAATCGATTCGATTCAGGGGATCGGCGGCAATGGCGGTGTGTTCGGCATGTTCGCCCAGGATGTGCGCATTGGCAGGTGGAATATCGTGGAAGCCGCGGCGCCAATATTCCTGCATGGCTGCGGCTCCTGGCATTGTGCCGAAATCGTGCTGGACACTTGCGGCTCGATCGGGCAGATCGACCAGAGCCACGGTTGCAACCTGTACGGGCGCGCCTTCTGGGAGCCTGGCAACCTCACAATTACGAGTCCGTTGATCAATACGCAAACCGCTTCGGACGGCAATCACTATGCATTGTTAATCGGCTCGGCGAGCACCGCCGCCTTTCCGTGCGCCGGATTGGACATACGGTTCACGGTACAGGATATGGGAGGGCTGCCGGCCAGCACGATCGCGCTATATTCAACTTATCCGCTGGGTGGCTACACGCCGAGCCAGCAGGCGGCATCGTGCTTCGTGCAATATCTGTTCAATTCGCGGATCGACCTCTGCGTCAGCAATATCAGCCAGTATGGCGGTACACCAAGCCTGCTGCCGACCTCCGGCATCTACCGGCTCGGCTTCGGTGTCGATCCGGGCAATGATTTGCGCGGCACGATCGATACGGTACCGACGATCGACGGCGTGGCGCCGCCGGCGCAGCTCGTGAGTCCGACGAGCGGTCACGGTTTTCCGGGCTGCGCCATCCGCGTGTGGGATGGGCTGCACCAGGCCTGGCTTGGCCCCTATAACACGGTAGAAATGTTCGGCTCGTCGGCACCCACGAACGGTACGAGCGGCACTGGCGCGGGTCTCGCCATGCCGGGCAGCGCCTATATCGATACCGCGAGCGGCGCGGGTCATCGCTATGTCAATACGGGTACACAGGCTTCGCCGAACTGGTCATAGAAAGCCTCATCTGACAGGCAAAGAACGCTTCTTCTTTTAAAAACCAAAACTGTTGACTTTAGCTCGCAGCAGCGGCCAGTATGCATGGACGTGGTGCCTCTCGTAACAAAAAAGGCTTTTTGGTTCTTTTTTTCAAAAAAGAACATTCTTCCTATGTTACATTGCGCGCTCAGCGGCATCGTCGCGGCGATATGGGCTGAAACTCGCGAGCCCTTGTAGTTCGGCGAGCCTGGCGGGACGATCCGCTTCGAGAAAGTCAGCGACGGCGCGTTTGAGGCCGGAATGGGCGATCCAGTGGGCGGAGTAGGTGAGGGCGGGCAGATAGCCGCGCTGGATTTTGTGCTCGCCCTGGGCGCCGGCTTCAACGCGTGCAAGACCGTGCTCGATGGCGAAATCTATGGCGCGGTAGTAACAGAGTTCGAAGTGCAGGAAAGGGTAGTTGCCGAGCGTGCCCCAGTTGCGCCCATATAGCGTGTCGGCGCCGCGCAGATTGAGCGCGCCGGCGACCCATCTGCCGCCTTGGCGTGCCATCATCAGCAC
>DATJOH010000329.1:0-3979 GCA_035507235.1 Acetobacteraceae bacterium | reverse complement strand
TCGTCTGCCGCCGGCCGCGCTCCACCACGGAGAACGCCCGGCGGGCTTCCTCGATGTAGCCGGGCGCGTTGGCGACAACCAGCACCGCGTTGACCCGCGACATCGGCACAACACGTATCACATTAGCCAGCGTCCCGCCCTGCTGAGCGCGAAAAGCCTGCTTCAGCGCATCGGCGAGATCGGCGGCATCACCGGTGGTAACCGGGAACAGCGCGTAACTCTGACCGGCGAGCGTATCGACATCGAAGGCGCCGACCAGCTCTGCCAGCGCATCGCGCTGCTGCGGTTCGCCGCTGATGATGATGGCATTGGCGCTGGGCACCGCAATAACCCGAGCGCCGCCTTGCGCGTAGGGTTGCAGCGCCTTCGCAAGGTCTTCCGCGGCGGCATAGCGCAACGGTATCATCGTTCCGCCGGCGGTGCCAGGGCCGCCGGCAACGCCGTTCGCCTGCGCGAACGGCAATACGCGATACACGCCATTCTGTTGCGTGAGGGTCGCGCCGTTTTCCGCAAGCAGCGATTGCAGCACGGGTATCAGTTGCGAGGTGGCAAGCGGTGAAACCGTCCGCAGTGTTGCCGTGCCATGCACGGAAGGATCGATGGTATAGTTCACATGCAGTGTATTACCGAGAATTTGCGCCGCGATTTCACGGATATCGGCGTCGGCGAAGTCGAACGTATAGTTGCCGCCGCCAATCGACGTTACGCCGCGGCCAACCTCCGGCACACGTTCTTTTACGGTGCTGACCGTGACCTTGGGATATTCCGCAACGCTGCCAACCGCGCCGCTGATGCGCGGCGTCGCACGTCCGGCATCGGCGCCGAGCGTCGGCAGCGCCGGCAATTGCGTGGCCAGCGGCTGTTGCGCGCCCTGCCGCACGCAACTGGCTAGAACCAGCGCCGCTGCAATAAAAAGAGTAAAAGTTTTTTGGTTCTTTTTTTCAAAAAAGAACAATCCTTCTTGCTTCCTCAACGTCACTCTCTCCCCCGAGGCACAACCGGACCACGGAAACCAGGTGCCATGATCGCGCCATTCGGTTGACCGGGCATAAACTGACCAGGCCTTGGCGGCGGCGTTGCCGGTGTGCTGTCGTCGTCGTTCGAATTATCCCCGTTCTCATTATCGGCATTCGCGGCCTGCGGCCGAGGAATGGCCTGCGGCTGGAACGCCGGATTAAATCCGGGGCGGGGAAACATTGGCGTAAATCCGCCCGGCGGGGGGTTCGGCTGAAACAACGGGCCGTTGGGTGGAATCGGTGGCGGCACGACGCGATTGCGGTCGAAGCTCACCTGCAGCACCAGGTCTCCCTTCGGACCCGCGATAAAGACGCGATCGACACCGATGCGACGCACCGTGCTGTCGTCCAGAGTGCCACCCTCGGCCAGCACCACCGGCTTGCCGCCGTCAGGCATAAAAATGGCGCGCTTGCCATAGGGCGTGATCATGATGCCGGCCAGCCGCGGCAGACCGCTCCTTGCCGCTGGCCCGTTGCCGCCTCTGGACTTCGGCGGTCGACGCCCGATCGTGAAAAGCGGCCGCGCATCGATCGTTTCGGTCCACGTGTCGGTATCCTTGCCCTCGGCGTCGGCGGCATCCGCCGCCTGCACCTTCTTTGCCGCCGCATGCATGGCCGCCAGCGTCACCGGCGCCGCCCCGCCACCCGGTAGCCATTCCCAGATGACAATGGCGGCGAGCAGCGCGCACCCGCCGCCGAACCAGGTTTCCCAGGAAGCTTTCACGACGTCCTCATTCCGTGGCATCCTTGCCGGTGCCGACACGGAAACCGTAAACCGTGAAGGATGCGTCCAGCGGCAACTGCGTGGCCATCGGGCCGACCGGCGTGCTCGCGAGGTGTATGTCATCCACCAGCATGCTCGGCTGCGCCTCCTCCACCGCCTTCAACAGGGCGACCACCACCGGCAATTGCGCATTCATTTCAACCCGCACACCGATACGGCGATAGTCGGCCACCTGTTCCGCGGGCAACGTTTCAATACTGGTAAGTTGCGCGTCGGCATTCGTTGCCATGGATTGAACCTGTTCCTGCAGCGATGCGCCGGCGATCGCGTCCGTGCTGCCGGCCAGCACCGCACGCGTCGGCTGCGAAGTCGCGGCGGCGGCGTCCTTCTTCAGGGTGGACAGCGTCGCAATAAGTGCCGCTTCGCGTGCCGCGCGCTGGTTGAGGGCGCTAAGCTGCGCCGCGCGCGCCGAGTACCAATCAACGACCGGCGCAACCACACCTATCCACACCACCAGTAGCGCCATTATCAGCAGGCCTACGGCGAGCAGGCGACCATTGCGGCCAGTCGGCAATCCCACCATCGCCTAGTCCGCCAGCTCCGCGCGGATGGAGAATACATCCTTATGGTTATTCTCATCCTTGGTGACCGGCGCGGTGAAGGCTGGGTTCTTGATGCGCGGGTCCGAGGACAGCGCGCTGATCAGCCGCGGCGCGGACGCGGACAGACCCGAGAGGGTCATCTTGCGCTCGCGCATGGTGAATTCGGTGAGATAGCTGTCGTCGGGCAGAATTTCGGTAATCGCCGCGAGCGCCTCCAGCATGTCGCCCAGGCGTGCCGTTTCGCGGGCGACCGCGTCGCCGCCGGCGCTCACGCTGGCGATCCGGCGGCGCAGCGCGTCCACCTCGCGCATTCGCGGCGCCAGCGTATCGAGCCTGTGTTGCGCTTCCGTCATATCCAGGCTCTGATGCAGGAACGGGCTCGCCACGACCAAGGTCGCCATTCCTGCCAGCACGTAAGCGGCGGTTCGCGGATTTAAGCGCGCGAGACGGGCCGAACTCGGCGTGTGCGCCAGGCGTATGGCCCGCGGACCGCCGTCGGTTTCCGCCTCCAGCAGGCTCGGCCGGCCGCCGCAATCCGCCAGCAAATCCAGCAGCGCCTGCACCTTCGCGCGCGGTATGAGGCTCAGGCGGACGGTCAGACGGCCGCGCGCGCGGTCGCGTGCCAGCGGCACCGCGGCCCAGAAAACTTCCTCCGCCGCAAAGGGGGTCAGGCGCTCCATGTCGTAGGTCAGCACGCGCTCCAGCTCGCGCTCGGCCGCCAGTGGCAGCGCCACGGTGCGCTCCAACAAGTCGCGTGGCGGTACGCGCAGCACCACCGGCTCGCCGCTGGGTCGCCCATTTAGCGCAGCGCGCAAGGTGGGCAGGCCGGGCTCGTCAAGCCGCACCGTTGCGACCCTCGATAGCTGGTCGCGGCGACGGCGCACGAGACTCAGCGCGTCATTTTCCGTCGCGTCGGCTACCAGAGCATTGGCCGCCGCGCTGCCGCCGCCACGCAATGCTTCCGGCACCAGGTCCAGTAATTGCTGCCGCCACCATGTCAGGAATTCGACGAGCACGCTTCCACCCCCGGGGAGGCCCTTGCCCTAGCCCGGCCAGGGGTCACATGGGAAGAATCATCGCCGAGCTTGCGGCATGTTAACCACCCGGCAAGGCGGCCCGGCGACTCCTGCTCATCGCCGGGTGACTTCGCGGCGCCATGGGCCGGCGCTGGCAATCCTACCGCTCCCGTAATCGTGCGATCACGCCCGTGGTGCTTTCGCCGGGCACCAGGTCCGCCAGAACGACGCGACCGCCGGCGGCGCGTACTACGTCGCCTCCGACGACCTGGTTCATGGCGTAATCGGCACCTTTCACCAACACGTCCGGCCGCAGGGCGGTAATCAGGGCCAGCGGCGTTTCCTCGGCGAAGGCGACCACCGCGTCCACGGCGCGCAGCGCCGCCATCACCGCGGCGCGTTGCGTCAGACTGTTTACCGGCCGGCCAGGACCTTTCAGGCGCGCCACACTCTCGTCCGTGTTCAGCGCCACGATCAGCCGGTCGCACTGCGCCCGCGCGAAGGCCAGCAGCGAGACATGCCCGGGATGCAGTATGTCAAAGCAGCCGTTGGTCAGGCCGACGGCAAAACCCTGATCATGCCAGCGGGATATCAGGTCACGCGCCGCTTCCCAGCTCAGCA
>DATJOH010000328.1:0-9486 GCA_035507235.1 Acetobacteraceae bacterium | reverse complement strand
AATCCGGTAGGTGTTGCGACCATCGATCGTTGCATTCTGATAAATCGCATCCGGATTATCGGCACCGATTTTCGCGGTGGCGTGCGATGCGGCGTAAAGCACCGGAAAATCCGGATCGGCATGTTCCAGATTCATTTCGAGGCCGAGGCGCAGCAGACGCGTCAGGTAGCGAAGCCCTTCGGCCCGGTCCAGCGGCGTTTTCGGCGCCGCGGGATGGCTCATGGCCATGTGTCCGGCCGCTTCCAACCGACGGCAAAAGTCGGACCAAAGGGCGGACGCCGCGGCGTCGCTGTCGAACGTTCCTGCCATGCCGCCCTCCCCTTCCCGCTTGCACCGCCGGTTTTCGTAGCAAAACTAGCGATTCCGATACGCATGCTGTAAAGCACGGACCCAGGGATGCCGCAAACGCGGGGCATTTGTGCCGATCGTCGCGCGCTTGTTACACTGCCCCGCCCAGCCCGGATTTCAGCCCTTGTCCCTGCCGCCCCGCCAGGAGCCGCCTGCCCGCCCCGCCCCGCCCGCCTTGGACCGGGTGGACGACATCATCATCGAGCACATGCGGCGGGACGGCCGCGTCTCCAACCGCGACTTGGCGCGCGCCGCCGGCGTCAACGAGGCGACCATTCGGGCGCGCGTCCGCCGGCTGGAAACCGCCGAAATGATGCGCGTCGTCGCCATGGTGGATTTGCAGGCCGCCGGCTTCAATTTCGTGGCGCCGGTGGGCATACAGGTGCGCGGCCGGCCGGTGAACGATGTCGGCAACGATCTGGCCGCCGTGCCGCAGGTCATGACGGTTGCCGTGGTCATCGGGCCGCAGGATCTGGAAATACAGGTGGTGGCGCGGGATCTCGCTGAGCTTGCCAATACGCTGACCGAAGTGATCGCCAAAATCCCGGGAGTCGGCCGCATCACGCCGGGGCTTGCGCTGCAGATCCTGAAATACGAATCGACCTGGGTGCCGTTCTGATCATGCAAACGCCGTTCGACGAACTGGATCAGAAGATCATCAACCGCCTGTTTCAGGACGCGCGGTCCAGCAACCGCGAAATCGCGCGCGAATTCGGGTTGACCGAAGGTTCGATACGCGCGCGCCTGAAACGCCTGCTGGAAGCGAAAGCCATTCGCGTCTCCGCGGTGACGAATGCGAAATTCCTGCGCAATCCCGTTCTGGCCTATCTGTGGATCGAGGTCGATTCCACCGACGAAATCAGCGCCGTCGCGCGCGAGCTCGCGGCGCTCAAGGAAATCGGCTTTGTCGCCACCCTGCTTGGCCGCAGCGATATCCTGGCCATGACGCTGGTCGAGGGCAGTGAGGACCTCGCGCGTTTTCTGCACACCACCGTGGACCGCATTCCCGGTGTGCGCCGCATTCAATACACACTCAGCCACACCTTCATCAAACACGATTATCGCTGGTGCGCCATCGTCGATCCGTGACCGCACTGACAGCGTCGGCATAAACAATGGAACATAAACATGCCGCCAACAATCCGCACGCCCGCCCCCCAGGATGAGCCCGCTTGGCGCGCCCTCTGGGCGGGCTATAATCGCTTTTATCGCGCGGACGTACCCGAAGACGTCACTGCGGCGCTCTGGCGAAAACTCCTGACGCCTTCAGCCGACATCACCGGCCTTGTCGCCGAGCAGGATGGCGCGCTGGTCGGCCTTGCGCATCTCCTGTTCCATCCCTCCACCTGGTCGCTCGCCCCCACCTGCTATCTCGAGGATCTGTTTGTTGCGCGTACCGCGCGCGGCAGCGGCGCCGGCAAGGGTTTGATCGAAACCGCCGCCACCCTCGCCCGCGCCCGCGGCGCTGACCGGCTCTACTGGCACACGCAGGAATTCAACGCCCCGGCGCGCTCGCTTTACGATACGGTGGCGGAGCGCACCTCCTTCATCGTTTATCGCAAATCACTATCCTGAAGAATCAGGCGCCGGCGCCGCTGAGCCTGATTCGCGCCTCGGTCGCCAGCCTGTCCACCCGCTCATTCATTTCATGCCCCGCATGCCCGCGCACCCAGCGCCATTCCACCTTGTGCGGCGCCGCGGCCGCCAGCAAGCGCTGCCACAAATCGTAATTCGCCACCGGATCGCCCGCGGCATTGCGCCAATTCTTCCGCACCCACCCCGTGTGCCAGCGCGTAATGCCATTATGCACATACTGGCTGTCGGTATGCAGAATGACATGGCACGGCCGTTTCAACGCCTCCAGCGCCGCGGCCGCGGCGGTCAATTCCATCCGATTATTCGTGGTCGCGGGCTCGCCGCCGGAAACTTCGCGCTCAACACCACGAAAAATCAGCAGCGCCGCCCAGCCACCCGGTCCGGGATTGGGCTTGCAGCCGCCATCCGTCCAGATTTCCACCGACGTGTGGGGCGGCGGCGCCTCAAAGTCCGTAGACATGGAAATCCTTGATACCGAGATGAAACCGCAGGCGGCGCAGATAATCCAGCGGGTCCTTGCGCGTGACGAAGGCGCCGGGGGGCGTGTTCAGCCAATCGAACAGCCGCGTCAGCAAGAACCGCAGCGCGGCACCCTGCGCCAGCACCGGCAGCGCCGCCCGTTCCGCTGCCGACATCTCCCGCACCGATTCATATCCCGCCAGCAACGCGCGGCCTCGCGTCACGTTGAAGGCAAAATCAGGTTCAAAACACCAGGCGTTCAGGCACACCGCCATATCGTACATCAGCAGGTCGGTGCAGGCAAAATAGAAATCGATCAGGCCGGAAAGCTTGCCGTTCAGGAAAAACACGTTGTCCGGAAACAGATCGGCGTGTATATGCCCGCGCGGCAAATCCGCGGGCCACGCCGAAACCACACGCCGCGCAGCCTCGTCCAGTTCACGCCCCAGTCCCGGCAGCACGTCATCCGCCCGGTCCCGGCATTTCTCCAGCAATGCCATCCACCCCGCCGGTCCCAACGCGTTCACCCGTGTCGGGGCAAAATCGGCGCCGGCGAGATGAAACCGCGCCAAAGCCTCGCCCAGTTCGCGGCAATGCGCCACCTGCACGCGGCGCGGCCACACGCCAGGCAGAAAAGTGGTAATCGCGGCATGGCGTCCGCACAGCATGCGCAGCGCCTCGCCGTCCCGCCCCGCCACCGGCAACGGGCAGCTAATGCCACGCGCTGCCAGATGCCGCATCAAGCCGAGAAACCACGGCAAATCGGCGGGATCGACGCGTTTTTCGTACAATGTCAGAATGAAATCGCCGGTGCTGGTACGCAATGAGAAATTGCTGTTCTCGACACCCTCCGCGATACCGCGAAACGCCACCAGCGAGCCAATATCGTACTCAAATAGAAACGCCTCCAGCGCGTCGTCCGAAACTTCGGTGTAAACGGCCATAAAGAAGAAAGAGTTCTTTTTTTAAGAAAAAGAACCAAAAAACTTTTTCCTGTTGCTTCCAGCGGCTGAGCCGCATGGGTAGCACCGGTGCTGCCCGGAACAGATAAAAGTTTTTTGGTTCTTTTTTTCAAAAAAGAACATCTTCATGCCGTCAAAAACCGCATCTGATCCTCTTCCAGCACCATGCACGTCAACCGCCCCCCCATCGCGGCCCCCGTATCGATACCAATACGATTTTCCTGCACGTCCGGCATCGGCCGCGGCGTATGGCCGTGCACCACCACAATGTCGCGCTGCCGCCGATCGGAGAGAAAGGGCTCGCGTATCCACAGCAGATCGTCGGTGGCCTGGGCGTTCACCGGCACCCCTGGCCGGATGCCGGCGTGCACGAACAGATAGCTGCCCTCGCCGTGCATCAGTTCCAGGCGCTGCATCCAGTCCACATGCAGGTCCGGCACGGCGGCGCGCCATAATTCCGGGCGCAGATGATCATCGGGACGCACCTGGTAGCTGTCCAGCGTCGCATCGCCGCCATTATCCAGCCAGTGTCCGGCCGCCTGCGGGTGGCCGCGCAGCGCGTCCAGCATCATCACCTCGTGGTTGCCCTTGAGGTCGATCCGGCGCGTCACCGGCGGTTTGACGGCGCCGGCCAGCAGCCACAGCACGCCGGCGCTGTCCGGCCCGCGATCGACATAATCCCCCAAATGCAGCAACGCGCTGTAGGGCACCGGCCGGGCGGCCAGGTCCGCGGCGATCTGGAAGTGCAGCGAGACCAGCTTATCCAGGCAGCCATGTATATCACCGATGACATAAACGCGCCGGCCCTCCGGCATGCGGCCGGGCGCTAACTGGGGGTCAACCATCACGCGTCCATTCTAGCCGCGATGCAGCAGGAGAATAAACGGTGACGCGCGGGAGGCATGGCGACATGAGCCCGGCTTGAGCGGTTCGCCGTCCACCAACCTCGGTTTCTCCCCCTCCGGTGCCGAGCGTCTGCTGACGGACGCCGCCGAGCGCGCCTTGCGTGCGCCACGCGGCAAGCTCGCCCTGGCATTGCATCTGTCCCGTCTGAAGCCGCCGGCGCCGCGGCCGCACCATGCCCGCATCGCCCGGGCGCTCCTGCAGGACACCGCCCAGCGCTATAGCGGCCAGGTCTTTCCGCTGCGCAATGGCGACCTGGTGCTGCTCTGCGCCGTCCCACCGGCCGAGGGCCGCGTGGTTGCCGGCCAATCCTCGCCAACCGCCCTGCCCGCCGCCCTCGCGCGGTTATTCGGCGCCGACGCGCCGGACAATGACCTGCTCACGACCGCCTGGAAGCTGGAGGAGGAGGGAGACCGGTTCTGGACCTTCATCACCGCGCGCCACACGGAGGCGCAGCCCGAGTCGGCAGCGGAGGAAACGGCCGGCACCGCCAGCTCCGTCATGGCGTTGGAGGAAGTGGTTGCTACCGCCTTCGTGCCGGATCTGTTGGCGCAGCAGACCGCCATCCGCCTGCATCCCGGCCGCAACCTGCCGCTCACCAGCCGGCTCGCGCCGCTGTTCCGCGAAATCACCTTTTCCTTCGCCGCCATGGCGCAGCGCCAGGCGATTGGGGAAGCCGTCAGCGATCCGTACCTGTTCCGGCATTTCGCGGCGCGCCTGGATGCCCGCATGCTCGAGCATCTGCAGGAGGATCTGCAACAGGGCGGCAAACTGACCCGCGGCGCGCTGCGCCAGAACCTGCCGCTCCATCTTAACCTTACCCTGGAAGGTATTGTTTCCCCAGGATTTGCCCGTCTCGCCGCCACGGCGCAACGCACCGGCGCCAGGTTCGGCGTCGAAATATCCCTCATGGAAGCCACCGCCGATCCCGCCTTGATGGAGTATGGGCGCCGCCTGCTGGACATGGCCGGTTTCCCGCTGATCGTGGACGGGCTCGACTATGTTGGGCTCACCATGACGCACCCTGCCGGGCTGAAACCCGCGCTCGTGAAGGTCAGCTGGTCGCCACGGCTGGCGGATTCGGCGCCGCCGGTGAAAGCCGCGATCGAGGACGCCATCGCCCGCATCGGACCGGAGCGAATCGTCTTGCAGCGCGCGGAATCGGAGGAGGCTTTGGTCTGGGGCCAGGCCAACGGCATCGCCCGTTACCAGGGCTATTATCTCGACGCGGTGCAGGCTGCGGCGCGCATCGCCAACTGCCATTCCGCGCGGGCCTGCACATTGCGCCAGTGCGTCTCGCGCGCCGGCACGCTGAGCCCGGCCATCCGTGCCGCCTGCGGCAATCCGGGCCTACTGGACATGGCACCGCACGCGCGCGAGCCGGTCGCGCCCGTAAAAACGCCCGCCCATGCTGGCCCTCGCCCGCACTGACCAGGCCGACGCGCTGCGGGAGCTGCTGCGCAAGACGGAGCTTGCCGGCACGCCGCGCCGCGCCCTGCTGCTGCACACCGATCGCCTGCCGCCGGCGCTCGGCAAGCCGCATCACCAGCGCCTGGCACGCGACTCCATCGCCTCCCTCGCCTCCGCGGATCGCGCCCAACAATTCGAGTTAAGCCGCGGCCGCCTGGTCGTCATCTGGCGCCACCGCGGCGGAAATGAACTGGAAACGGCGCTCGCCGCCTTGAGCCTGCTGCTGGCGGACCTGCCGGAAGGCCAGATCGTGCCGCCCGGCCAGATTGTTTCCCTCTACGATTTGCCGGAGCAGGGCGCCTGGCTGCTGGACGAACTCGCCGATGAATCCGGGCCCACCCTGCCGGGCGCCGTGGAAGCGACCCGGCCCATCGACATCGCCATGCTGGGGCGGCTCGAGCAGACGCTGTCGCAAGCGGACGTCAGCCGTTTCGTGCGCTGGCGCACCGTGCTGCGCCTCGCGGATGGCGCGCCGGTGCCGGCCTGGGAGGAACGCTACGTCGCCGCGCACGATGTCGCCGCCACGCTCTGCCCGGATCGGCGCATCAAGGCCGACCCCTGGCTGTTCCGGCGCCTCACCCGCACCTTCGACCGGCGCATGCTCGCCATGGTTGCAGGGCCGCAGGAGTTGCGCGACAGCGGCCCGTTCGCGCTCAATCTGAACGTCGCCACCATCCTGGCGCCGGAATTCCTGCGCTTCGACGCGGTTCTGCCCGGCACCTTGCGCGGCGCCGTCACCCTCAATCTGATCGCCGCGGATATCCTCGCCGACCCCGCCACCTACACCTTCGCCCGCAACTTCGCCCGCTCGCGCGGCTACCGCCTGCTGCTGCGGCACGCCTCCGCGGCCCTGCTGTCACTGTTCGATGTCGGCGCCGCCGAACTCGATTACATCCAGATCGACTACACGCCGGAATTCGCCGCCGATCCGGACAGTCTGCGGCTCCTTTTGCCGCCTACGGCGACGCCCGTCCTCACTGGCGTCGCCACCCAGGCGGCCATGGAATGGGCCCGCGCCCAGCGCTTCGCGCTCGTGCGCGCCGAGTAATTGCCGTCGGCAACCCAGCTTCGCCCTGCGCCACGGCCACCTGAATTTTTGACCCGGCGCCTCTGGCTCCTATATGCCGTTTGGCACGGAGGCCCGAGCGCATGAGTTACCGCCCCTACCAGCAGATACTTCGCCGCAAGAGCCGACAGATCATGGTCGGCAACGTGCCGGTGGGCGGCGACGCACCCATCACGGTGCAGACCATGACCAACACCCTCACCAGCGATGCCCAGGCCACCATCGCGCAGATCCGCCGCGCCGAACTTGCCGGCGTGGACATCGTCCGCGTGAGCTGCCCCGACGAGGAAAGCACCGCGGCGTTGCCGGAAATCGTCCGCGAAGTGAACGTGCCGGTCGTTGCCGATATCCACTTTCATTACAAGCGCGCCATCGAGGCCGCGAAGGCCGGCGCCGCCTGCCTGCGTATCAATCCGGGTAATATCGGCAGCGCCGCCCGCGTGAAGGAAGTGGTGCAGGCCGCGCGCGACCATAATTGCTCCATGCGCATCGGCGTGAATGCCGGTTCGCTGGAAAGACATCTCCTCGAAAAATACGGCGAACCCAACCCCGAAGCCCTGGTGGAAAGCGCGCTGGAACACGCGAAAATCCTGCAGGACCACGATTTCCACGAATTCAAGATCAGCGTGAAGGCGTCGGACGTGTTCCTGGCGGTCGCCGCCTACCAGCAGTTGGCCGAAGCCTGCGACCACCCGCTGCATATCGGCATCACCGAAGCCGGCGGCAAACGCACCGGCACGGTGAAAAGCGCCATCGGCCTCGGCAGCCTGCTCTGGGCCGGCATCGGCGACACGGTCCGCGTCTCCCTCTCGGCGGAGCCGGAGGAAGAAGTCCATGTCGGCTGGGAATTGCTGAAATCCCTCGGCATCCGCCACCGCGGCGTGAAAATTATTTCTTGTCCGTCCTGCGCCCGCCAGGGTTTCAATGTCATCCAGACCGTTGCCACGCTGGAAGAGCGCCTCGCGCACATCGAAACGCCGATTACGCTGAGCATCATCGGCTGCGTGGTCAACGGCCCCGGCGAGGCGCTGATGACCGATATCGGCGTTACCGGCGGCGGCAACGCCCGGCACATGGTTTATGCTGCCGGCAAAACGGATCACACGATCGAGGGCGACCGCATGATCGACCATATCGTGGATTTGGTGGAACGCCGGGCGGCCGCTATCAAATCCGCGGAGGCGGCGCAGAAACAGGCGGCTTAGAGAAACCAAAAGGAAGAGTTTCTTTTTTGAAAAAAAGAAACAAAAAACTTTTGCTCCTGGCGTCCATCAGTGGGGCCAACCAGGCAGCATCGATGCACCCCGCAACAGAATAAAGTTTTTTGGTTCTTTTTTTCAAAAAAGAACATACTTTCTTATGCTCTCACCTCTATTGCATCGCACCCCGCCGCCAATACCCACGTGATATCCCCCAGCGCCAGCGCCACGCATCCTTCCGTTGGTGCATAGTCCGGCCGCGCCACATGCAGGAAAATCGCCGATCCAAGCCCTGGCACCGGTGGCGTATCGTTCCACCCCAGCACGCCAATCACATCGTACAGCGCATCGTTGCGCCACAGCACTTCGTGGCGTCCACCAAACGGCAGCGTCACCATGCGATTGTAAGCCGGATTCCCCGCATCGTCGCACCAGCCATCCGCCGGCGCGATCGGCTCCGCCGGCACCGCGCAGGCCGGGCGCGCCATCCGATCGGCCCGGTACAATACGCGGCGTAATGGCAACGACCCGGCCGGCGTCGCGCCATCGCCCTCACGCTTGTCGGCCCGTATCCCGCCGGCCCCGAACGCCGCGCGAAAATTCTCGCCGCGGAAGCGCAACACGCCGTCCGGCGTCAGAAGCGCCGCGTTCATTCGAGCATATGGCCGAAGCGCCGTGCCTTCGTCGCCAGATACGCGTCATTGACGCCATTCGCGGCAATGGCGTGGCTCACCCGCGCCACGACCTCTATGCCCTGCGCCGCCAACCCCGCGAGCTTTTCCGGGTTGTTGGTCAGCAGCCGGATGCGCGTCATGCCCAGCGCCTTCAGCATCGCCGCCGCCGGCACAAAACTCCGCTCATCCGCGCCCCAGCCGAGGGCACGGTTGGCGTCCAACGTATCCAACCCCCGATCTTGCAGCGCATAGGCGCGCAGCTTGTTGGCGAGCCCGATGCCCCTGCCCTCCTGTGCCATGTAGAGCAACACGCCCGCGCCTTCCGCCGTCATGCGGCGAATGGCCTGGTGCAATTGCGGCCCGCAATCGCAACGCAGGCTACCAAGAACGTCGCCGGTAAAACATTCCGAATGCAGGCGTACCAGTGGCGCCTCCGCCTGCTCCGGTCGCCCTATCAGCATCGCGATATGGTCCTCGCCGCCATCGGCCGGCCGGAAGGCGATCAGCCGCGCATCCGGCGCCAGTGACAGCGGCACCGCGGCCTCCGCCACCCGGGTCAGCGTGGCGCCGGCCACCGCCCGCTGCGCCATTACCCATGCCGCCGCCACCTGCGGCAGCGGGGCGCCGCCCGCCGCCGGCGCCACCAGCGCCGCCGGCAGCAGATGTCCGATCTTCATCAACTCGATCGCCGCTTCGCCCAGCGCCGGCGGCTCTACCAGCGGGGGCACCACGTCCAATTGCGGCAGCGTCGGGTCCGCCAGTGCGCGCAGCGACGCGGGCGTCAGTGCCGCCGGCGGCACCGCAACCGC
>DATJOH010000327.1:0-2931 GCA_035507235.1 Acetobacteraceae bacterium | reverse complement strand
TCAAAAAAGAAGCCTTACTTCCTGCCCTCACATCCCTCCCGGATAAGCCGGCCCCCCACCGCCCTCCGGCGTGCACCAATCGATATTCTGCGTCGGGTCCTTGATGTCGCACGTCTTGCAATGCACGCAGTTCTGCGCGTTGATCTGCAACCGCGGCGCCCCTTCCTCCACCCCCACCGCCTCATACACGCCGGCCGGGCAGTAGCGGCTTTCCGGACTGCCATACTCGTCCCAGTTCACCGGCAGCCATTTCGCCGGATCGCGCAGCCGCAAATGCACCGGCTGATTTTCCTCATGGTTCGTGTTGCTGATGAACACGGAGGAAAGCCGGTCGAACGTCAGCACGCCATCCGGTTTCGGATAGACAATCTTCTGCGCCTGCTTCGCCGGCACCAAGGTCTCATTGTCGCGATGCGTATGATGGAACGTCCACGGCGCCTTGCCGCGCAGAATATACGTATCCAGCCCGGAATACAGAATGAATCCATACAGCCCGAACTTCGCGAATGCCGGCCGCAGATTGCGTTCCCGCTTCAGTTCGTCATACAGCCAGCTTTTCCCGAACGAGTCCGGATACGCCGACAATTCATCCGGCTTCGCCCCGGCCAGCGCATCCACCACCGCATCCGCCGCCAGCAGCCCGGATTTCATGGCGCAATGCGTGCCCTTGATTTTCGGCAAATTCAAAAACCCCGCCGAATCGCCGATCAGCGCGCCGCCCGGAAACACCAGCTTCGGTATCGACTGAAACCCGCCTTCCGAAAGCGCCCGCGCCCCATACCCGATCCGCCGGCCGCCCTCGAAATGTGGCCGCATGTGCGGATGCGTCTTCAGCCGCTGCATTTCATCGAACGGCGAAAGCCACGGATTGCTGTAATCCAGCCCCACCACATAGCCGAAACTCACCAGCCCGTCGCCGAAATGATAAAGCCAGCTCCCCGCATAGGTCTTGCTGTCCGCCGGCCAGCCCACCGTATGCATGATGAAGCCCGGCTTATGGTTCGCCTTCGGAATTTCCCACAATTCCTTGATGCCAAGCCCATAGGTCTGCGGATCAACCCCCTCCCGCAGCTTAAATGTCTCCATCAACTGCTTGGTCAGGCTGCCGCGACACCCCTCGCCGAACAGTGTGTAGGTCGCCCGCAATTCCATGCCCGGCTGATAATTCGGTCCATGCTCGCCGGCCTTCGTCACCCCCATATCGCCGGTGGCCACGCCCACCACGCGCCCACCCTCGATCAGCACCTCGGACGCCGCGAAGCCGGGATAAATCTCCACCCCCAGCGCCTCGGCCTCCCGCCCCAGCCAGCGCACCACATCGCCCAGACTCACCACGTAATTGCCGTGATTATGCATCTGCGGCGGCGTCAGCGGACTGCGAAACGCCCGCGTCTGCGTCAGGAAAACGAAATGATCCTCCGCCGCCGGCGTGTTCAGCGGCGCGCCGCGTGCCTTCCAGTCCGGCAGGAATTCATCCAGCGCCCGCGTCTCGATCACCGCGCCGGAAAGAATATGCGCGCCAACCTCGCCGGCCTTCTCCACCACGCACACCGCGGTCTCCGGCGCGCGCTGCTTGATGCGTATCGCCGCCGCCAGCCCCGCGGGCCCCGCGCCGACGACCACCACATCGAATTCCATCGCCTCGCGTTCGCTCATCCCACCCGTCCCTGGCTGTTGGGGCATCCCCGCGCTGGGGTTACCGTATAGGTTAGCTAGCGGCACCACCGATAACAACCACCGGCCCCGCTTCATCGCGCGCTATCACGCTGGCCGCTTCACGATAAGCAAGCCAGGGGCGATATATGCCGCATGGACGCTCTGGCCGCCCTCGCCCTGCACATCGCCTGGGGCGCCGATGAGGCGCTCGACGATACCCCGGTGGACCGCACCAAACCGGCCGCCCCCGCGCCGCGCATCCTCGCCGCCGTCCCCGCGCCCGCCGCGCCGCCCCCGCAAGCCGCCAAACCCGGCCCGATCGCCCGCGCCGCCAGCATCGCCGCCGCCGCCAACACGCTCGAAGAACTCCGCGCCGCGCTCGCCGGTTTCACCGACTGCCCGCTCGCCGCCACCGCCACCAACCTCGTCTTCGCCGACGGCAACCCAGCCGCCGGCCTCGTCTTCGTCGGCGAAGCCCCCGGCGCCGAGGAAGACCTCTCCGGAAAACCCTTCGTCGGCGCCAGCGGCAAATTCCTCGACCGCATGCTCGCCAGCATCGGCATCGACCGCACCAAATGCCTCATCACCAACCTGATTTTCTGGCGCCCCCCCGGCAACCGCGCCCCCACCGACGCTGAAGTGCTGATGTGCCTGCCCTTCGTCCACCGCCACCTGGCCCTGCTGCAGCCCCGCATCGTCGTCACCCTCGGCGCCCTCGCCACCCACGCCCTGCTCTCCACCGACATCGGCATCCGCAAACTCCGCGGCAAATGGCGCACCCTGCCGAACGTCGACCCCTCGCCGCGCGTTCTCCCCATGCTCCACCCGGCCTACCTGCTGCGCACGCCGGGGGCGAAAAAAGATGCCTGGCAGGATCTCATTGCGCTCAGGAGAGCCCTGGACGCGAAGGACGAAACTTAAAAAGGAAGGGTTCTTTTTTGAAAAAAAGAACCAAAAAACTTTTATCTGTTAGAGCGCTTCTGCTTCCTCGCCGTCATTGCGAACGCCCTTGGGCGAAGCAATCCAGAATGCCACCCACCGCCTCGCGTTGAATAGGTTAAGCGATGCCCAAACTCGATGAAACGAAACCCTTCAAGCCGGTCAATATCGCCGTCCTGACCGTCTCGGACACCAGAACCGCGGCAAACGACACCTCCGGCGACGCCCTCGCCGAACGCATCGAAGCCGCCGGCCACACCCTCATCGACCGCACCATCCTCCGCGACGACATCGACATAATCGCCGCCAAACTCACCGAATGGATCGCCAACCCGG
>DATJOH010000326.1:0-4023 GCA_035507235.1 Acetobacteraceae bacterium | reverse complement strand
TCGGCGCGCTGACCAGCAGATCGCGCACGGCGCGGCGCAGCAGAAAATCCGGCAATCGCGGCATCACTGGCCCCATCGGATAGAGTGCGCGAAACCGCGCATCGAATATGATCCAGGAGGGTGCGGTGCCGGCGTCCGGCGCATTCGCCTCGATCATGCGGCGGCCGGCAATATGGTAAGACGCCGCTTCGTTCATGTAACGCCGGCCGGCCTGGTTGACGATGATGCAGCCCGGCAGCGCGCGTTCGTAGAACAACGGGCGCGCGCGGGGCTCATCCGGCACCTTGATGACCGGCGCCCACCAGGCTTCGTCCAGCAGATCCGTCGCCACTCCAATTGCCTGCGCGGCGATCAGCGCGTCGCCGGTATTGTTGGGTTGCGACCCGCTCCAATCCGGGCTCGTCGGCGCCGGCAAATAGCGCTCCCGCAACGCGGCGCTGCGCTCGAACCCGCCGGCGCCGAGAATGACGCCGCGGTGTGCGCGAATGCGCAAAATTTGCGTGCCCTGCTGCGCGACAGCGCCGACAACACGCCCATTATCGCATACGAGTTCCCTGAGCGCGGTATCCAGCCGCAATTCGCCACCTTTCCTGTCCAGTGCCAATTTCAGTTGCCCCACCAAGGCGTTGCCGAACACCAGGAATCGGCTGCGCGAACTGCGCAATCGTTGCGGCACGTCGGAAGCGTAACGCCACAGCACGCGCGCCAGCACCCGCAACCACCCCGGCGCCTGGGTGATCATCGGCGCCGACTCATACATCGTCCACGGCACCACGCCGAACAGCATGGTACTGGGATGTTGCGGCCGCAAATGCGCGAAATCGGCGCCAAGCACGCGCGCGTCGATCGGTTTGCATTCATGCGTGCGGTAGCCGAGTTTCCCGCCCGGCAATTCGGCATGATAATCGGTATAAGGCACTGCCACGAATTCCAGGCTGGTTTTGTCTTCGAGATATTGCAGCATCGCCGGGCCGTGCCGCACATAGGCGGCGATGCGCGCCTCATCCACCGCGTCGCCGACCAATGCCTTGATATAGGCAAATCCTTCTGCTGGCGTATCTTTGGCGCCCGCCTGCAAGGCGCGGTGGCTCGCCGGTATCCAGATCCCGCCGCCGGAGGTCGCGGAGGTGCCGCCGAACGCATCGCTCTTTTCGATCACCAGCACGCGCGCATGGTGGTCGGCGGCGGTCACCGCCGCGGTCAGCGCCCCGGCGCCGGAGCCCACCACCAGCACGTCGGTTTCGATATCCCAGCGCGCCTCCGCCAACCGGCCCTCCTCACACCGCATTCCGACGCTCAGGCTAGGCTTGATTGCCGGTTTGCGTAAAGGGAGGCCCCAGCTTGCCACGAATCCTGCTTGAATCGGCCACCGGCTTGGGGCCTAATCAGCGCCAAGCCGGTCCACAGGGGGGTATGCATGGCAATCGCGTCGCTAGGCTATGTGGTTGCCGAAACGTGCGATATCGCGGCATGGCGGGATTTCGCCGCCGGTATCCTCGGCCTGATGGAAACGGCATCACCCGTGCCGGGCGGCCTGGCATTCCGTATCGATGAGCGTCCGTTCCGCCTGCTCCTGCTGCCGGGCGAACGAGACGGATTTGTGGCCGCCGGTCTGGAATGCGCGAGCGCCGCAATCTACGCGGCGCTGCTCGCAAAACTCCGCGCGGCCGGCGTCGACGTCGCGGAAGCGTCACCGGCGGAGGCAAAATTGCGCGCGGCGCACGGCCTTGCACGATGTGCCGACCCCGACGGCAATCGCGTCGAGCTCTATTGGGGGCGGCAGCAGGATTACCAGCCCTTTATTTCACCGGCGGGCATAAAGCAATTCATTACGGGATCCATGGGCATGGGTCACGTGGTGTTCCCCACCTCCAAACTCGCGGCGAGCCACGCATTTTTCACCGGCCTGCTCGGCCTGCAGGACACCGACCAGGTCACCGTGCATCTCTCCCCCGAACCGAACGACCCTGGTCTTACCGTGCGCTTCCTGCACGCCGAAAATCCGCGCCACCACACCGTGGCGCTCGCGGAATTTCCGCAGCCGAGCGGCCTCGTGCACATGATGCTGGAAGCCGCAACGATCGACGATGTCGGCCGCGCCTACGATCGCGCGCTGCGCGCCGGCGCCCATATCTCCGCCACGCTCGGCCGCCACGCGAACGATGGCATGATATCGTTTTACGTGCGCTCACCTGGCGGTTTCGATATCGAATTCGGCTGCGACGGCTGGCAGGTGGATTGGAACAATTTTGTGCCTACGACCAGTCTTGTGGATAGTATCTGGGGGCATAAGTGGGATTTTAAGTAGAAGACTTCTTTTTTGAAAAGAAGAACTTTTTTCTGTTACGGGTGGCACCGATTCGATCCAGTTGGCCCCGCTGGTGCGAGCCAAAGTCAAAAGTCTTTTTGCTTCTTTTTCTTCAGAAAAAGAAGAATCTTCCTCACTTCGCCGGCGAAGCCGCCAACAACCGATCGATCGGATCCCAACTGTAAGCCACCTGCGGCACCTGCGTCCCCGCAACCACCGTGTCGCCCTGCGCCGTCGGCTGCCCGCCCAGATGCTGGTAGAAAAACCGGCTGGGATTATCCCGCAGCACCCACAGAAACGCCGACCGGCAGCCACGCGCCGCCAGATCCTTCGCCGCGGCGCGCAGCAGCGCCCGGCCGACGCCCAGATCGCGCCAATCATCCAGCACATAGAGCGTTTCGATTTCGCCATCGCCGAGGCCGCTCACCCGCGCGCGCCCGGCCGTGGTGAAGCCGACCAGCCGTGGCGAGCCGCTGTCCGGGGCCGCAACGATAACACTGGCGCCGCCGGCGATCGCCGCCTCGTAATGCCGGGCCTGGCGCATCGGCGAAAGGCGCGAAAGATACGGGTCGGGCAGAATGCCCGGATAGGCGCTGCGCCAGGCGGCGACGTGCACGGCGCCGATGGCGGCGGCATCCGCCAGCCGCGCGCGGCGCACCGTAATCACGGCCTGGCCCGCGTCAGCACGGCGGCGAAGAACCCATCCGTGCCGTGCCGTAGCGGCGTGAGCGACAGGAACGCCCCCTCGCATGGTGGCGATCCGGGCAGCGTCCAGGCTTCCGCCAAGGGCGTCACGGCGAATTCGGGGTGGCGAACCACAAAACCCTGCACCTGGTCCTCATTCTCCGCCGGCAGCAGGCTGCAGGTGGCATAAATCAGCCGGCCGCCCGGCTTCACCAACCGCGACGCCGCATCGAGGATCGCGGCCTGCTTGCCGACCAGTTCGTTTAGGTCGGACTCGTGAAGCCGCGCCCTGGCGTCGGGGTTGCGTCGCCATGTTCCACATCCCGTGCAGGGCGCGTCAACCAGAACCCGATCAAATTTCTTCTCCTGCCGCTTTGCCCATTTATCGCCCACCGCGAGCAGGTGTTGTTCCACATTATGCACGCCGGCGCGGCGCAGCCGCCGCACCGCCGATTCCAACCGCCGCTCATGCACGTCGCAGGCCACCACATGGCCGCGGTTCAGCATGGTCATGGCGACCGCGAGCGTCTTGCCGCCCGCGCCGGCACAATAATCGGCAACCCGCATGCCGGGCGTGGCGCCCACCAGCAGCGCCACCAATTGCGATCCCTCGTCCTGGATTTCCACCAGGCCGGATTGAAACGCCGGCCCCGTGGTCACCGCCCGGCGCCCTGGCACCCGCAGCCCCCATGGCGAGTAGGGCGTGGGTTCGCAGCCAATATCCTCCGCCGCCAGCGCCGCCACCGCCGCCTCGCGCGCGCCCTTCAGCAGATTGACCCGCAAATCCAGCGGCGCCGGCTCGTTCAGGGCATCAAGCTCCGCTGCAGTGTCCGCGCCGAACCGCGCGGCGAGCGCCGGCAATATCCAGTCCGGCACTTCCAGGCGCACCGCGGCCGGCATGTCCGGATGCGCTGGGGTGCGGCCCTGCAACGTGGCCAGCGCCGCCCGCTCCGGCGCCAGCAGCCGCGACGGCGCGAACTGCCCGCCGGAGTAGGATTGCTCCACGCCCTCCAGCGTCCAGCCTTCCAGCA
>DATJOH010000325.1:0-4715 GCA_035507235.1 Acetobacteraceae bacterium | reverse complement strand
CTTGCCTTGCGCGGGTGCGCCGGCGGCTTGGGGATGCGGCGGGATTGACGCAATTCGGCGTCAATCTGCTGCGGCTGCCGCCAGGGGTGTGGTCAAGCCAGCGGCACTGGCACGCGCAATCGGACGAATTCGTCTATGTCGTTGCGGGCCAGGTGGTACTTGTCACCAATGAAGGCGAGGAAATCCTCAATCCCGGCGACGCCGCGGGGTTCAAGGCAGGCGATGATAATGGCCACCATTTGCAGAACCGCTCAGCAGAAGACGCGTTCCTGCTGGAAGTCGGCACGCGCATTCCAGGTGAACGCGTAGAGTATTCCGATATAGACATGATTATACCGGACGGCAGCGTAAGCTACGTGCATCGGGACGGCACGCCTTACCCGATTCAGGAGCGGCGCGGCTGACGGGTTGAGACATCAGGGCGGCGGGCGGGCGGGGGCGATGGCTTCGGCGGCGGCCTCGATGGCGGCGAGGGAAACGAGGCGCTCGCGGACATCCGCACGCATGGCGGGCAGTGGCGGCGGTGCCCGATGGGGCGGCGTGGGACGCAGTGTGGGGATGGCGGCCGGCGCTGTCGGCCCGAGGACGGGCAAAGCCATGTCGGCGATGGCGCGCTTTGTCGCCGTCATGACCTGCGGCGGCGCGGTGACCGGCTTCGGTTTGGCGGTTTGCGGCGCGGCTTGCCTGGGTAACGCGGGGAACAGGGCTTCCAGGTCCTGCGGTTCGTATTCCTCGGTGTCCAGCATGGCTAGGATTTTATGGCCGCGGCCGGGGGCGATGATGTCGCCCAGGGCCAGGCGGGAGCGTTCCAATTTCTCGCGGAGATCCTCGGGGAGAAACTGGCGGTCGCGCACGGTGATGCGATGCGCTTCGGTGAATGCGCCGACATTGTCGCGAGTGACGCGCCAATAGGCCTGGGCCAGCAGAAGCGGACGGTTTTCCGCATCCGGCGGGACGGCGGCGAGGGCATCGGAAATATTCCGCAGGTCGCGTTCGATGATGTCGGCGACGATGCAGAATATGTCGGGGAAGAAGCGACGTATGCTGCCGGCGCCGATGCCGAGCGCCGCGGCAATGCCCGACATGGTGACACCGAGCAGGGTGAAGCGCGCGATCATGGTGGTGGCGTTGGCGATGATCCGATCACGCCGCGCGCAGGCGCGTTTCGTGAGCGGGGGGCGGGCATGATCGATCGCCTCGACCACGGCCCGCAGGATTCTGAGCGGGGTTTTCATGGCGAAGGATGTTAATCCTCTCACCTAACGGAGCGCAAGGCTTTTATTCTTGCAAAACAGGAGTCGATTGCGCTTGACGTGCTTTCATATGTCAGATATTTCTTACATATGAAAATGGACGATGCGGCATGCGACGGCGACCATTTGCTTACTGTGCTGGGGGCGCTGGCCAATCCGCACCGGCTGCGGATCATTGCGGCGCTGGTTGGCGGCGGGCGCAATTATGTGAGCCAGTTGGCGCGGGAGATCGGCATCAGCCGGCCGCTGCTGCATTTGCATTTGCAGAAGCTGGAGGAGGCTGGGCTGGTGGCGAGCCAGTTGGAGCTTTCCGGCGACGGCAAGGCGCTGAATTATTTCGAAGTGCGCGACTTCGCGCTCGCGCTGACGCCGGCCGCGATTGCGGCGGCGGCGCAGACACTCACCACGAAACCCGAACCGTAGAGGCTCACGTGACCGAGAACATGATTTATGCGGCGTTCTTTTTTCCGGCTGCCGCCGCCGTGGTGATCTTCTTCATGAAATATTGGGCCGCGGTGCTGCAGGCGCGCGCGCGGTTGCGGCAGGACGAGGCTTATCGCGAGGTGGCCGCGAGGGCGGCTGGCGCGCAGGCAGAGATTGCGGCGGCGCTTGCGGACATGCAATCGCGGCTAGCGGGGATTGAGAAAATCCTGAAGGACGTTGGGTAGTTGGTCATTTTTGTACGGCGCGATTTTGCGCCAAACGTAGAGAGGAGCCGGGCATGAGCGGGGTTTCGTTGGTTCGCCTTTATGGGTTGCGGGCGATATATTTGTTTATCGTGGTGGGTCTTGGCGCCTATCTTTGGCCGGGTCTGCTTGATCCGAGCAAGCATTGGGGTTTGATGCAGGGGCAAGCCAACTGCATGCTAGCGGCGTTTTCCCTGATGTGCGTGCTGGGGTTGCGTTATCCGGTGCAGATGCTGCCGGTGCTGCTGTGGGAAGTAACATGGAAAACATTGTGGCTCGGGCTGGTTCCTTTACCGCAATGGTGGGCCGGCCACGTGGATGACGCGATCAAGCCGGCCATATTCGCGATCTCGATGGTCGCGTTGGTTTATATTGCGGTGCCTTGGCGCTATGTGTTTGGGCACTATGTGATGGCCCCCGGCGAGCGCTGGGGTTTGGCCAAGGCGATAAGATAAAAGTCTTTTTGCTTCTTTTTCTTCAGAAAAAGAAGATTCTTCCTTCCCTTTACTTTTCTCTTGTCAAGCTAGCGATAAAAGCCGGCATCCAATGGGCGCCGCCGTCATCGGAAAAATCTTCCTCGAAATGGTGCGCATCGGGCGTGATGTTCGACCAAACGCCGCGGATCAGGACTGATTTGTTGTTGAACTCCTCGGTGGCGTAGAGGTCGCCGCGGCCGTTCTTGAAGGCGCCGACCAGTGGCGTGGTGATTTGGCCGTCCTTGCTGTCGACGTAATTCTGGCTCCATTGTTGTGACACCGGATTGTAGAGGAAGAGCGTCAGGCCTTCCCAATGGCCGCGCGGGCCGTCGGCTTCGATTTCCTCCAACTGGGCGCGGCCGTCCCAGACTTTGTGCACGGTGACGGTGCCTTCGAGGGTGAGCGTGTGCGTGCCGCCGGAGAACGGATCGAGGACACGGGTGATGTGGGTGTGCCAGGTGCCGAAATTGAAATCGAAATCATGCGCGCCGTCGGTGGCCGCAAGCTGGGTGGTGGGCTGCATGGCGGTGGCCGCGGCGGCCTGGCGCGGTGATGCCGGCGTGAGGAGGGCGGCGCCGGCGAGCAGGACGAGGCGGAGGGTTTTTTGGTAGTTCATCGCGGACTCCGTAGGATGGCGGGCCCTCGATGCGGCGGCGGGGCCTGGCTGCCCAGCGCCACCTCGGGGAAATTTGCCTGGGCCAATTTTCCGCGGAACGGAAGCGCGCCATGGATCCGCTGTTCGAAATCGCGCTGGAGCCGGCCGCCAAGGGGGCGCGGGGACTTTACGATCAAATCCGGGCGGCGATCCTGGATGGCAGGTTGCGGCCGGGCGCGCGGTTGCCGGCGACACGCAAATCGGCGGCGTTTTTTGGTGTGTCGCGTAACACCGCGGTGGATGCCTATGACCGGCTGTTGAGCGAGGGGTTTATTGTCGCGCGGCGCGGCTCCGGCACCTATGTCACGGAAAGGCCGCCGCTGGCGCCGCGGGTGGCGCCTGATCCTGGTGGCGCGCCGGACAAGCGGCTGAACCCATTCTGGCTGCGGCCGGATATCGTCGCCGATATTGGATTCTGGCGCGACGAGGCGGATTCTTCGACGTTGCCCGCGGGTGAGCCGGCGCTCGATTTCCGACCCAGGCTCGTGGATTCACGGTTATTTCCGTTCGAGCTGTTTCGCCGGGCGAGTGCCGCGCAATTGCGGCGGCTGGAGCGCAAGCCGGCCAGTTACAAGAGTCCGCAGGGCAATCAGGGAAGTTATGCGCTGCGGGCGGCGATCGTGGAGCATATCGGGGTGACGCGCGCGGTGGTGTGCCGGGCGGACGATTTGATTATTACGTCCGGCGCGCAGCAGGCGTTCGACCTGCTGGCGCGTACGCTTGTTACGCCGGGCAAGAGCGTGGTCGCGATCGAGGATCCGGGTTACCCGCCGATGCGGGTGGCGTTCGCGGCGGCGGGTGCGAAGCTGGCGCCGGTGGCGATCGACGCGGAAGGGCTGGTGGTGGACCAGATACCGCCGGGTGCGGCGGTGATATGCGTGTGCCCGTCGCATCAGTTTCCGCTGGGGGTTGCGATGTCGGCGCGGCGGCGGGCGGCGCTGCTGGCGTTTGCGCGGCGGACGGGCGCGGTGATTATCGAGGATGATTATGACGGGGAGTTCCGATTCGATGGCGGTTCGCTGGCGGCGCTGCGGACCGCGGATGCGGCCGACCAGGTGTGTTATGTCGGCACGTTTTCGAAATGCATGCTGCCGGCACTGCGGCTGGGGTTTATCGTGGCGCCGGGGTGGGCGGTGCGCACGCTGACGGCGGCGAAGAATTGCCTGGACTGGCATTGCCCGACGCCGGTGCAGGCGGGCGTCGCGACGTTCATTGCGGAGGGCCATCTCATGCGCCATGTGCGCAAGATGCGGGAGGTTTACCGGGCGCGGCGGGCATTGTTGCTGGATCGTCTCGGGCGCGATTTTGGGGCGTGGCTGGCGCCGGTGCCTTCCTGTTACGGCATGCATGTTGCGGCTGCGGCGCGCGCGGCGCTCGATTTCGATGCGGTGGCGGAGGGGTTGGCGGGGCGCGGCGTAAAGCTGCATTCGTTCAGCCGTTATTACCTTGGCGCGCCTGCGGCGGAGGGGGTGATTTTCGGTTATGGGGTGGTGGATTTGGGGGAGATCGAGCGCGGGCTGGCGCTGCTGCGGCGGGCTTTGGCGGGGTGATGGGGCGGCGGTTGGCTTGGGCGGCGGGACGAATGCCGCTTCCCTTGACGGCCACTACGCGCAGCGCACTGTGAGGGTGCAGGCTGGGACGGAAA
>DATJOH010000324.1:0-11391 GCA_035507235.1 Acetobacteraceae bacterium | reverse complement strand
CGGATTTGCCCCGTCGGCGCCATTTGTGAAGTTGTAAAGCGTTTGCGTAGTGCCAGTGGTCGGATCGACACTGAAGATCGCGCCGCAATTGACGCTGTTCTCGCACCCTGAAGCGGGCGTAACGCCGAACAGCTGGCCGTTGAGTGCAAGCAACCGCCCCATCGCGGCGACATTAGCGACCTTTGTCACACTCCAAAACCCGGGATCGACGTCGAATATGCTGCCGAAGCCGCCGGAGGAAATGCCATAGAGCTGCCCGTCCAGCTTGGCCAAACCACCTACCGGGTTGGGACCGTCACCGTAACCAAAGGAATAAACGAGGGCTTCCGTAAAACTGTGGGGGTTGAGTGCGAATATGGTTCCCTGGTCGCTGCTGCCGCCACGCGTCGTCGCTCCATACAGCATTCCGCGCAGTTCCGAAACGGGTGACGTTGGCTGTGAACCATCCTGATAGCCGCTGAACGAATAGCTACCCGTCACCCCGCCATCGGCAGTCCGCAGTCCCACGATTTCGCCATGGCCGTTTACGCCCGCTCCCGGCGCCGTAAGGAACAATTGGCTGTCGATGCTTGCGAGTCCGCCGCCCCCACCTTCAGTTATGGCACCGGTGAAAGCGAATAGCACTTGTTCCGTTGCCGCCGCCGGCCAGTACGTGAAGACGGTGCCGTGGTTCTGGGCGCCTCCCCCCCACGTCGTGCCATATAATTTGTCGTTTAAGGCCGTCATTGCGCCCCACGGCAACATGCCGTCATTGTTGCCGCTAAAACTGTAAAGCGGCCCACCAGCGTCCGTTGTGGGATCAACATAGAACAGGATACCGCCGGACGTGGTAGCAGCGGTCGCGTACAGCCGTCCATGCAATGCCGTCATTCCGGACATGAACATGACCCTGCTGCCGTTAACATCGTTGACAGTCGGCGCATAGATCACGGTCTCGGAGCCCGTGCTTGGATCAAATTCGAATACCGTGCCCTCGTTAGAGGAGCCGCAATTCGGCGTCGTTCCGTATAGCTTCCCGTAGTATTCGATCAAACCGGCACTTGGCAGGCATCCATCATTGCCACCAAGGAAGGAGTAAAGCGGCGTGAGCTGTCCTGTCGTAAGATCAATGCTGTAAATTTCACCGTCGTTTGCGGTGCCGCCCTCCCATGTTGTGCCATAAAGCTTGCCACCGATGACCGCCATATTTCCCGATGGGCCCATACCCGACAGCTGCGCCAGTGTCGTTTGATTGTCGGTCGACGGGTCGATACTGAAGACAGATCGAGCGTCGTTGGCGTATAGCAGACCATTATAGCTGACAAGTCCCTGCGGCGAGCCGCTATTTTGGCCTGTAATCTGTGACCACACAACTTTCTCAGCACCAGTCACCGGATCTAATGCGAAAATGGTTCCATGGCCCTGGGTGCCACCGCCCGTCGTCGTACCATAAAGCCGACCGTTGAGGGCAACCAAGCCGTTCTCGGGGGTCTGTCCATCATTTCCGCCAAGGAATGAGTAGACAATGGTTTCCGCGCCGCTGGTCGGATCAACGGTGAACACCGCCCCATAGCCATGCGCGCCACCGTAGGCGGTCGTCCCATAAAGCTGCCCACGAAACGCCATCGCGCCGGAGGCTGGAGAACTGCCATCCCCGCTTCCGATAATCGAATAGAGCGTTTTCAGCGTTGCCGCGGCGGCGGGATGGCCGCACATCATGACGCAGGCCGCGAGCGCAACGCCGGCCAGTGCGCTACCGGCGCGGTGTCGCGAGGGACCGGAAGGCACAACTTTCGCGGGTAACTGTAACACATCGTTCGCCGTGCATGCGAGCGGCTTCGCAACAAGTCCGACCTGTGCTGGCATTTCGCGCTATCCCCTGAACCGGCATGACGGGCGCCCCGCCCGCGAAGCCTCCCGGCAACGCGCCAGTTATACAATTTTTGAACGAAGGTCACGAAAAATTTAGCGGTTTTACGGTCGCTGAATGAAAGGCCGGCGGCATAGGGCGCGGTCACCAATTCCTCGTGGTCGAAGAGGGCAGAGCAGCGGGCGATCGCCACAGAGATGTCCGACGCCGGCGGGGCCGGAGGATGGATTGACGCATGCTGCGCCGGTTTCTCGAGTGGGCCGGCTAAAGCTAAAGCTAGCAAACGGTATGGTGACAATATCGTGTCAATAAGTAATCAAATTGACAGGGGTCTGTCACCAATGGCACGCTGCATGTTATTTTCAGCAAGGCTGGCCGCCATGACACAAAAACTGAACGCGCCGCGTAATGAAATTGCAAACGGTATATTCCCCAATACGGAAGTGCAGTGGGCAGAGGCGCAAAGCGGCAACTGGAGCACGGCCGCGGACTGGCAGGGTGGCGTGGTACCTGGGCCGACCGATGATGTGACGATCGCTGCCACCGGCAGCAATTACACTGTTACGATCAACACGGCCGCCGAGGCCGCTTCCCTTCTGGTGGACAGTGCCAACGCCACAGTCATGGATCAGGCCGCGCTTAGCCTCGCGGGCGCGCTCACGGTCGATGCCGGCACCTTTGTGCTCGCATCCGGCGGCGACATCACCGGCGGCACGCTTTCCGCGAGCGGAAGCGGTGCGTTCCTGTGGCAGGGCGGCACGCTCACCAACGACACCTACCAGGGCAATTTGCTGTTGGCGCAGGATAGTGAACTGCTCACCTTGGACGGCACCACGCTTGCCGATCAGGTGGGAACCGGTCCTGGCACGCTCAGCCTCACCGGTTTTCGCGATGACGTCGCTATCAGTGGTCCATTTGCCCCCGCGACTATCGACCTCTCGGGCACAAAGGATGTCCTGGCCCTCTACGGCGTCGGCACCTTGAGCGCCTCTGTCCTCAACATTGGCGCTTTAGCTTCCGGCAGGCTCGCGCCGAAGCTGAAGATTTTTGATGCCAGCGGTGGCAAGGGCACGCTCACCCTGGCGGCCGATACAACCCTATCCGACACTATCGGCAGCGCATTAATAACAGGAAAGAGCCTGATCAATGTGGGCACCATCAGCGTTGAGGCGTCCAACGGCACATTGACATCGAGCGCAACCCTGATGAACGCCGGAACCGTCGAAATCGGCGCCGGTACGCTTTCTTTGGAGGGCGGACTTACCAACACAGGCACGATTCTCGTCAGCGGCGCATCGTCCGTGCTCGCGCTCGGTGGCTCGCTTAACACCAAGGATCTGGGCGCGATCGTAAACTCCGGCGGCCTGGTGGCCATCGGTGGCGAATTGAGGAATGCCGGCAGCACGCTCACGGTGGGGCCGGGCACGGCCCTTGGCGAAGTGCTACTCAGCGGGGAGATTATTGGCGGCGTGGTTGCCGCTGATTCCACTGGCGGATTCAGCGACTCGAACGCTTCGGGCGCCGCAGGCACATTGTCGGGCGTGCAGTACCAAATCGCTGGCGGGAAACTCAATTACGCGGCGCCGGGCGCGCTGGTGCTGACCGGCGGCACCGAATTGTCCAACGGCAATAAGCAGGTTGCCGTGCGAATTACGGGCCGTAACAGCAACCTCACGCTCGACAGCACAGTTTCGGGCATTTCCTCCCTCACCGTGAGCAGCGCCACCGGCGATCTGATCCTGGCGAATGAAACCGATGCAGGCGTGGCGGCCCTCAATGTGAACCACATGGCCGGCATGATTGAGCTCAGGGATGATTTCGATAATACGAATGGCACGCTTGCAATCGGCAACGGCACCAGCCTCGGCCAGATATTTCTTGGGGGCACGGTCACGGGCGGCGTGCTCGTCGATGGCGGCAATGGATTTTTGACCAACAAGTCTGTTTTTGGTTATCCAGGTGGCACGTTATCCGGCGTGACCTACGAAGGCGCGGCGCTGACATTGAACGGCACCAACAGCATCGCCGATTACTACATGGTTCTGGAGAACGGAACGCAGATTGACAACGCCAGCAATACCGGCACCGGCACGTTGATCGTCGAGAATGGCGCGACCGCAATTGTTGAGCAATCCACCCTGGAGTCTCTCACGCTTGACGTCGGGTATGGAGACCGCCCGTTTGACGCGGTAGGTTTTCAAAGTGGTGCCGGGGCGACGGATTATCTTCTTGATAACGCTACGGTCAATTTAGGCTATGGCAATTCGAGTGGTGCCGGTATCCAAGTGAACAACGGCACGCTGACATTGGGGTCGCAATGCGTGGTGAATTCCGTTGACAACGGACAAATTGATTTGTCCGGCGGCAGTGTTGTGAACCAGGGTACGATTTCCGTTGCTGACTCGAATTTGAACATCAACTCTGGTTACTCACCGCCCGGCACTTTTACGAATCAAGGCTCGATGAGCGTGTCTAACGGCAATACACTGACAATCGCAGTAAGTGCGTTTGATAATGAGGCGGCATTGGGGGTGTCTGGCAAGGGCTCCGAAATTAATGTTGAGGCATATTTTTCGTCCTCCGCCGCTATAAATATCGGTTCCGGTTCGATATTTGACGTCGAAAGCGGCGCGCCACAAACGGTGAATGGCAACATTTCAAATAACGGAACGCTTAGCATCAACAACTACGACTTTAAAGAAACCGACTTAGCGGGAGGTCTCACCGGACAGGGGCAAACAATCATCATTAGCCAGAGCGAATTGGGTGTCGGCACCGCCAGCAGTAACCAGACCGTGACGTTTCAATCTGATGCATGGCTCGTTCTGGACAACGCCGCGAAATTCGCCGCCACAATAAACGATTTTGGCTCTCGCGATGTGATCATTCTCGGAAAACTGACCGCCAGCACCGCTACCCTGACATCGAGCAGTCTCATCGTCACCCTCACCACCGGCAGCGTCCTCGATTTCGCCATGACCGGGGTCCCAAATGGCGAGACCGTATCGATCAGCAGCGACGGCCACACGCTGCTCGCCGAAGGCAACGGCGCATTCGTGCTGTCGCACGACCCCGGCTTTGCCGACTCCCTGCGCGCCGATCTGACGCCCGTCTGGCACGGCGGCACCCGCGCCGCCGAGGGCAGTTGGAGCTACATGCCGCACATCGAACCAAACGAACACGGTTTCACGCCAATCTTTTCCCACTGGCTATAGGGCCACCGCCTGCCGCACCGGTGAAAGCGGGGCCATCAGGTCGCGCCGCCCCGGTCACTGTGTGTGAACACCGCCGCGTCGCCGGAACTGCGTGCGACCGCGCAAACACTTGCGACCCGAAATCAAACTGTTATCATAGCCACTGTCAAAACCAATCAGCGTCCCTGGCGCTTCGCGCGGGACCGTAGGAGTTCGCCACCATGTCCCGCAGTTTTGCCGCCATCGCCCTTGTCGCGACGCCCATCGGCCTGGCCGCGCTGCCGGCGCACGCGTCCAGCTACCAGACGCTCTACACCTTCTCCGTCATCAACCAGCAGGGCGTCCAGGATGGCCAGCATCCGGTCGGGCCGCTCGCCGCAATCGACGGCGTGCTCTACGGCAACACGTCCGCGGGCGGTTCGTACGGCAACGGCGCCATGTATTCGCTGACGCGAACAGGCGTCGAAACGGTTCTGCACTCCTACAATTCTCTCGCCAATGACGGGGCGGTGCCCTCCAGCGGCTTCGTCCACGTCAACGGCAGCCTCTACACCGCCACCGAATATGGCGGCTCCGGTCTCGCCGGCGCGCTCGAGCAATTGAGCCTCAGCGGCCAGGGCACGGTCGTGTTTTCCTATAATCAGGTCGATGGACAAACCCCGCTGAACAATGGCGGCCCCACCAACATCGGCAAAGTCGTTTACATCACCGCGCCGTCGATCGACGGCTACAGCATCGGCACCGTCACCGCCTACGACACGCAGACCGGCCAATCCTCGGAGCTTTACGATTTCTACAACAGCCCGGTGACCGAGCCCGATGCCGGCCTCACCCATATCGGTAAAATCCTCTACGGCACCAGCCGCTATGGCGGACAGTACGGTTACGGAACCGTATATTCGCTCACGCAGTCCGGCACCCTGACCGTGCTCTACTCCTTCACGAACGGCGCGGATGGCGCCTACCCGACCGCCAAGCTGACCCCCTACAACGGCGTGCTTTACGGTGTGGCTTCAGAGGGCGGCGCCAATAGTTCCGGCACCGCCTTCGCCATTCATCGGGACGGCAAATTCAAGAAACTCTATGATTTCGGCGGTAGCCTGGATGGCGGCACACCGGGCAGCAATGGCTTCATCGTCTATAACGGTCTGCTCTACGGCCTGTTGAGCGATGGCGGTCAATTCGGCACCGGCCTGCTTTATTCGATGACCACCAAGGGCGTGCTCACCCCGCTCTATAGTTTCGGCACCAACCCGAGCGACGGCACCGCGCCAACTTCGGAGCTTACCGAGTTGAAAGGCGTGCTCTACGGCATAACTGGCAACAGCACAGGCACCTACAATCTCGGCACCGTCTTCGCCTTCACCCCCTGACCAGGCAGCGCAAGCCAAAATAACAAAAGTTCTTTGCTTCTTTCTTTCAAGAAAGAAGAGTCTTCCTTTCTGAAGAAAGAAGCAAAAGACTTTGTCCCGTTGGCGGCTACCGCGGTAGCATCGCCGGAAACAAATATTGCTGCGCCAGCACCAGCAGTCCCAGCAACAGCGTCAATGCAATGGAATGTGGCAACGTCCGCGCAAACACATGCCCTTCCTGCCCCTTCAACTCCGTCACCGCCACGCCAGTCGAAATATTCTGCGGTGAAACCATCTTCCCCAGCACGCCGCCCGAGGAATTGGTCGCGGCGAACAGCACCGGATTGAGGCTCAACTGGTGCGCCGCCACCACCTGCAAATTGCCGAACAGCGCATTACCCGACGTGTCGGACCCCGACAGCATCACCGCCACCCAGCCAAGAAATGGCGACACCAGCGGAAAGAAAATGCCCAGTGCAGCGGCCGCCGCCCCAAGTGTGTAGGTAAGCCCGGCGTAATTCATCAAATACGCAAGCCCCAGGATCAGCGAAACGGTCAGCGCCGCCAGCCACACCTGCGCCAGCGTGCGGCGGATGCAGAGGAAAAAGCTTCTCGCCGGCAGCCCCACCATCAAGGCAGTTACCACGGAAGCAAGCACCACCGCCGTGCCGGACGCCAGCGGCTGAAACGCATACAGCAGCGCATAGGGCTTGTGATATTGCGTAATGAAAACCCGGTTATCCAGCCCAGGCCAATGGATCGACACCTGCCCCAGCGCCGGCACCGCGAAATGCGTCCACAGAATCACCACCGCCGCCACCACAATCCACGGCACCCACCCCTGCCAACTGGCACGGCGCGCGCTGGCCGAAGCAGTCATCGCATAGGCCGGATCCGGCGCCGGCCGCCACACCTGCAGAAACAGCACCGTCGCCGCAAGCGAAACGAGCGAGGCGAACACGTCGGTCAACTGGTAGTCACCGAAATTGCTCACAAGGAACTGCGCGCCGGCAAAACTGAGCCCCGCCGTGAGCAGCAGTGGCCACAGCGCCGCCACGCTGCGCCGCCCGCCGAATACCGCCATTACATAGAACGGCAGCAGAACGGCCAGAAACGGCAATTGCCGCCCCACCGCCGCCCCCAGCACCGCCGCCGGCAATCCCGTCACCTTGCCCAGCACGGTCACCGGCACGCCCAGCGCGCCGAACGCCACCGGCGCCGTATTGAAAATCAGCGTGTAGGTCAGCGCATCCAGCGCGCTCCAGCCGGTCAGGATCAGCAGCGACGATGTAATGGCAATCGGCGACCCAAACCCCGCTATCCCCTCCAGTAGCGCGCCGAACGAAAACCCCACCACCACCAGCACCACGCGGCGATCGTTGGGCAAATGATGCAGCATCCAGTCGCGAAATGCATCGAACCGCCCGCTCGCCACCGCCACGTTATACAGCAGCAACGCCCCAGTAACGATCCACATTACCGGCCACAGCGCAAATACAGCGCCTGCCAGCACGGCATTCAGCGCCATCCGCGCCGGAAACCCCCACAGCGCCACCGCCAGCGCCAACCCCACCAGCAGCCCGGCCGCCGAAGCCTGCCAGGCCGGCCGTCGCCATGCCCCCAGCAGCAACAGCACCGTCAGCACCGGCAAAACCGCCGCAGCCGCGGACAGCGCCAAGCTTCCCGCGAGCGGCGTCAGCTCCTGGTGAAACATTCGGCCATTTTCCCGCTATCAGAAAAAGAAAGTAGTTCTTTTTTGAAAAAAAGAACCAAAAAACCTTTATCTGTTACGGGCTGCACCGATTCCGCCTATGTGGCCCCGCCGTTGCAAGCCAGAGTAAAAAGTTTTTTGTTTCTTTTTTTCAAAAAAGAAATACTTCCTTGCTTCTTCCTTACGGCAACGTATTGCCGCCCGACGGCCCAAGCGCGCTGCCGCTGCTCGAACTTGGCAGCCCCGCCGGCGTGAACTTGCCCACGTTGCCCAGCAATTGCTGCATGAACGAGGCCTCGCTGCCTGGGGACGGTGTCGCCCCCGGCGCCATCGCAATCTGTTTGCCGTCCGCCTTGTCCAGGTCGCGAATGTTGGTCAGCGTCCCCTTGGGATCGAACTGCAGCACCAGCACTTTCTGCATGGTCACGCCCGGCGTCCGCCCGATGCGCGTGCTGGTAATCTGCGTCACGTAAATCCAGGTATTGTCGTCGAACGTCGCATGCGCCGTCGGCGTGCCCAGCACGGAAGTTACGTCTGCCCGCGTCGAGGTCCCCGGCACCAGATCCTTCAGCGCCTCCGGGTCGATCAGCGCGCCCCGCCGCACATGGTCCGGATTCCAGATGCTGAACACATGGCAGCCGCCAAGCGAGGCAACCAGACATGCGGCAGTCAGCAGGCGGGCGGAACGGCGAACAATCAGGCGCAAACGCGGATTTCCAGCTCGGGCGTGCGCGGTGCCTGTCACGCCGCCGCGCCGCGTGTCAATGCGAACAGCCACCACCGCCCTACGCCGCCCCTTGCTTTGGCGCGCCGCCTGCCGCTTGCTGTTGCCCGCGGTGATTGTCAGGGGGAAACCAGCCGGGGAAATAAGGGCTGGGGAAATCGGGCGAGGATCGATGGCGTTTCTGGGTTTGGTCGGCAGGGCGAAGCATGAACGGGCGGGCTACGCGCTCTACGGCACCGCCGTGCGCGCCGCCCGCGACCCCGCCTGGTTCACTGAACTCGGCGTCGCCGACACGCTCGATGGCCGCTTCGATCTGATCGGCCTGTTCGTCGTCCTGCTCATCCACCGCCTGCGCGCCTTGCCGCCGCCCGGCGCCGACCTGGCGCAAGCCGTGTTCGACGCAATGTTCGCCGATATGGATTTCAATCTGCGCGAACTCGGCGTCGGCGATCTCTCGGTCGGCAAGCGCGTCAAGGCGATGTGGGAAGCCCTGCACGGCCGCGCGATCGCCTACGAACCCGCCCTCGCGACCGGCGACGCGCCGGCCCTTGCCGCCGCGCTCGCCCGCAATGTCTGGCGCGGCAACGCCCCCGCCGGCGCCCCCGCCCGCCTCGCCGATGCCGCCCTCCGCCAGCGCCGCCATCTGGACAATTTCGACCTGCCCGCCTTCCGCGCCGGCGAGGTCACCTTTCTCGCCGCCACCACGGTGCTCGCATGCCCCCCGAACTGAGCCGCCCGTTCCCGCTCGACCGACTCGGCGAGAGCGCGCAGATCTGCGTCACCGCCGAACCACCGGAGCTTTTGGCGCTCGCCGTCCGCATGGGTATTCCGGAAATCAAACGCCTCTCCTGCGAATTCGATCTGCACCGTGCCGGCGGCAGCATCATCGCCGCCAGCGGCCGCCTGCGCGCCCGCGTGGTGCAAACCTGCGTCGTCTCACTGGATCTGTTCGAGACGGATCTGGAAGACGACTTCACCGTCCGCTTCGTCCCCGCCGGCACCGAAAGCGACGAACTCGACCTCGAGGCCGACGACGAAATCCCTTACGAGGACGGCCTGCTGGACCTCGGCGAGGCCACCGCCGAACAGCTCGCCCTCGCGCTCGATCCGTTCCCCCGCAAACCCGGCGCCACCCTCCCGGAAGATACCGACAGCGAGGCCCACGGCGGCGCCTTCGCCGCGCTCAGGAACCTGCAGCGCCGTGGCTAGGCGGGCAGGGCAGGGGTGCACGGCGTCGCGGTTCTTGCGCCGCCCCTGCCGCTCTGCTAATCGCCCGCGCTTCGCGCGATCGTGGTACGCCCCCGGCAACGGGCTCATTTGCGGTATCCTCGGCAACATGCGCGGCAGGAACACCGGAGTTAGTCATGGCGGTACCGAAGCGGAAAACCTCGCCCAGCCGGCGGGGCATGCGCCGCAGCCACGAAGCGCTGCCCCACGAGGCACACGCGGAATGCAGCAATTGCGGCGAACTGAAACGCCCGCATCACATCTGCGCCCAATGCGGCCACTACGACGGCCGCGAAGTCGCGACCGCTGGCCGTGCGCTAAAGCACGCAGTGCGGACCTGAGTTATGTTGGACTAGGGGGGCTCTGCCCCCCTAGGACCCCCCGCTGGGGACAAGTCCCCAGACCCCATTTATGTGTCGGAGGAAAAGGAGGGGGCCAACCGTCACTTTCGCAGTTCCGTGATGGCCCCCTCCTTTTCCTCCGACTAAAACAGATAGGTTCTAAGGACTTGTCCTTAGCGGGGGTCCAGGGGGCAGAGCCCCCTGGTCTTACATGACTCAAGTCTACACGCTCGCTGTAGACGCCATGGGCGGCGACAATGCGCCCGACATGGTGGTGCGTGGGCTTACGTTGGCCGTCGAGCGGCATCCTGGCGCGCGTTTCCTGCTGGTGGGTGACGAGGCGCGGCTTTCGCCGCTGCTGGACGACTGCAAGAAGGCCCAGGCCTGCTGCACGGTGCGTCACGCCCCGGACGTGATTGCCAACGATGCCAAGGTTGCGGCCGCCATGCGCATGCGCTGCGCCAGCATGCGCCTGGCCATCGACGCGGTCGCCGCCGGCGAGGCGCAGGGCGTGGTGTCAGCCGGCAACACCGGCGCGCTGATGGCGCTCTCCAAGATCGTCATCAAGACGCTGCCCGGCATCGACCGTCCCGCCATGTGCGCCATCATGCCCAGCGCCCGCGGCGATGTGGTCATGCTCGATCTCGGCGCCAACCTCGCCTGCGACCCGCGCAACCTGGTGGAATTCGCCCTGCTCGGCGACATGTTCGCCCGCACCGTGCTCGGCCTCACCAACCCCAGCATCGGCCTGTTGAACGTCGGCTCCGAGGAACTGAAGGGCGACGACCGCATCCGCGAGGCGGCCGACGTCCTCAAGCGCACCCACATCGCGTCGCAATTCATGGGTTTTGTCGAAGGCCACGACATCGCCGCCGGCACCGCCGACATCGTCGTCACCGACGGTTTTACGGGCAACGTGGCGCTGAAAACCGGGGAGGGGGCGCTGAAGCTGGTCAGCGATTTACTGAAACAGATTTTCGCCAGCAGCCTCAC
>DATJOH010000323.1:0-9850 GCA_035507235.1 Acetobacteraceae bacterium | reverse complement strand
CGAGCGGGCGCAGGCCGGGCGGATGCCGCCTAACGGATTTCCGCGGAGCAATAAGTTTTAAGAAGGAAGGCTTCTTTTTTGAAAAAAAGAAGCAAAATACTTTTATCCGTTTCGAATGGCAGCATCCGTATCCGCCGATTTGGCCCGGCTGGTGGAAGCCACTGATAAAAGTCTTTTGCTTCTTTTCTTCAGAAAAGAAGTCCTTTCTTCCCTGTTCTCCCTTGCTACCCTCCCTGGGCAGTTACGAAGAGCCTTCCTTGCCTTCTTGTGCCGCCACGCGACCTGGCGCTACCCTTGGCCACACCAGGGGAGAGGAAACCTGCCATGCGCACCACCTGCGCGGCCGCCGCAGCGCTGTTCTTTACCGCGCCTGCTTTTGCCGTCTCCACTGGCGTCGTGCAGACCGGTTCCGGCCCCATACAGGGCGTGATCGCCGGCTCGGTCGCGGAGTTCCTTGGCGTTCCTTATGCCGCCCCGCCCGTGGGCGCGCTGCGATGGGTACCGCCCACCGCGCCGCAATCCTGGACCACGACGCGGCAAACGGTGACTTTCGGCAATTTCTGTCCGCAGGGGCTTAGCCAGCTCAGCAACGGGGGCGGCGACGAAGATTGCCTTTATCTGAACGTGTATGCCCCTGCTTCGGCGCAGGCAGGTAGCAATCTGCCGGTGATGTTCTGGATGCATGGTGGCGGCCTCACGACCGGTTCGGGTCAGGAATATGATGCGAGCGCGCTTGTAAATGCCGGTAACGTCATTATCGTTACAATAAATTACCGGCTTGGCGTGCTCGGCTTTCTCGCGCATCCAGCGCTGGCCGCGGAGGACAAGAAGCATCATTCGTCCGGCAATTACGGCACGCTCGATCAGCAATATGCGCTGGCCTGGACGCACGCCAACATTGCGGCGTTCGGCGGCAATCCGAAGAACATTACGATTTTCGGCGAATCCGCCGGCGGCCAGAGTGTCATTACGCAACTGATTTCGCCGTTGGCGGCGAAATTCCACGCCGCCATTATCGAGAGCGGCGCTTACGCGCGCACCTATCCCACGCAATCCGTGGCGCAGACCGACGGCAGTGCTTTCGCGACGTCGCTTGGCTGTTCAAGTGCAACCGACGCGACGTGCCTGCGCGCGCTCAGCGCCGATGCGCTCGTGGCGGCTCAGGACGGCACGCAAGGCGCCAGCCTGCCGATTGCGCCGAATGTGGATAGCTGGGTGCTGACCGCACAGCCTTTCCAGGCCATCGCCGCCGGCAAGTTTCAGCATGTGCCGATTATCGATGGCACCAACCACGACGAGTACCGCCTGTTCGTATCGGAACAGGATTTGATGAATGCGCTCGGGGGGCATCCCGGCGGCTACACGGTAGCGGAGTATGAGGCGTTCGTGGAGGCCTCAGCCGGCAACTTTGCGCCGCAAGTGCTGGCGGAATATCCTGTTTCCGACTACGCCAGCCCGAATTACGCGCTCGCCGCGGTCGGCACCGATTACGGTTTTTCGTGCGGCGCGTTGCTGCTGGATGCGCTGCTTGCCAATTACACCACCGTGTATGCCTATGAATTCAATGATATTGATCCACCGAATATTTTTCTGCCGCCTGATCCCTTTATGACGATCGCCGATAGCCACGCGATCGAGCTACCATATCTTTGGCCCGCTTACCGCAATGAAACGCTCAATCTCGGGCCTGCCGTGTTCACGCCGCTGCAGAAAGACCTCAGCGCGGGCATGCAGGCTGCGTGGACCAGCTTCGCGCGCTATGGCCGCCCGCTCAATCCGCGCGGTGGGGCCTGGAATCGCTATAGCGTGGCGCAACACGCTTTCACGTCTCTCATCGCACCTTCCCAACAAACAAATACGATCTTCTACAACGACCACCAATGCGGCTTCTGGGGTCCGTTCCTGCTGTCGGAGGCAGGGCTGCCGGCCAACACGCAGTATTAGCCAACAGTGGACGCGCGGAAATGAAACAAACGCCCGCGCTGCGGGTTGCGGCCCTGCCGGCAGCACGTAAGGCTGCCCAGGGAGGGGATTTACGGCAGCTTTGGCAATTGGCCGGGCAGCAAGAAAAGAAGAACAAGTAAGGAAGGACTTCTTTTCTGAAGAAAAGAAGCAAAAGACTTTTATCCATGGCGTCCAACACCGAGTCCAAATGGATGAATCGGCTGCCACTCGTAACAGATAAAAGTTTTTTGGTTCTTTTTCTCAAAAAATAACTGCTTGCCTTCCTTCCTTTCTTTTCAAATGTCTATCCTACCTAGGTAGTTACAAAAGAACTTATCAGTGCGTATAGCGCGCCGGCACATTCAGGGCGCGTTTCAGGAACGAGGCAAGCGCGGCGTTCAGGCTTTGCTGATCGCTGGCCGCGATGTAGTCGTTACTGGGATCGGAGGCGCAGGCTTGCAGGTTGGCGGTTGTTGTGCCGGTGCCGGTGCCTTCCACGAAGCCCTTGATGTTCTGCAGATAGTAAGCGTTCATCAGCGGATAGTAGGGCGTGTACACCACATAGACCGTGTAGCCCATTTGTTTGAAGGTGGTGCAGAAGCTGGGATCAAGCGCTTGCAGGTTGCGGCTACCGCCCGCCTGGTAATAGTCCTGCACGCCGTCGGTTACCAGGAAGAGCACTTTGATCGGCGATGAAGGCGTCGTGCCGTCGCCGGATTTCGTCAGCATTTGCGTGGCGAGCGTTGTCATCGTGTCGGGGAAATCGGTATTGGCGCTGTTGGCGCCGCCATAAGGTTGGATGCCGGAATCGGGTTCATTCGGCAGCATCGGCGGCGCGCCGACGGCAGCGGAAGCTGTCGCCCAGTCGTCGCCAGCTTCGCCGCTCGCCGGATAGACGCGATTCAAATTGGAGTCGAAGGTGAAAATGCCGACCGCGAGATTGCGAATGGGCAGGTCATCCGTCTGCATGTCGCTGATGACAAGGTTGGTAGCCGCCTTCACCTGATCGAAACGTAGCGTGATCTGGTTTGACTTACCGATGGTGCTGCGTGCGATGGCGAAATAGTCGCTGCCGGTGCCGGCGGGCTTGCTGGTATCGAAATGACACGCGAACGCGCACGGCGCGCCGGCCAGCGGGTAGCGACCGGTGCTTGCCTGCTTCGCCAGATATCCCTGGCAACTCGGCCCACCCAGGGCGGAATTGCTGGTCGGCTGGAAGCTGGTGAAGGTGTATGGCGACGTTGCCGGTATCGGGCAGGCCAGCGTGCCGTCGTAACTCACGCCGCCCGCGGTGCATTGATAGGCGGCGTAATTCTGACCGGATGGCGGCGTGGTCCAGCCGGTGCCGTTGGCGCTCGCGTTGTAGAGCGCGCCGACGCTGGAGCAGGCTGTGAGTTGTTGCATGGTGGCGATGTCGCTGGCGGTGGCACCGATTTCCATCGATGGCGAATTGTCCAGCAGGATTTCCACATTGAGGTAGGGCGCGGTGATGATGGTGGCATCCGCCTCCACGGCAATTTGGTAGCGCGCCGTTTGGAACAGCCGACCGAAGATGGAGGATATCTGGCCGCTGTACGTCACTTTCGCAACGACCGTGGTGCCCGGGTTCAAGGTGACGGTGGGTACGATATTGCTGAGGTGCGCGGCGTTCGCCCAAACGCTGACATTGGCCTCGAACCATTGGGTGCCGGCTTTCTCGCCGTCTGCCGCGTAATTCGCGTTGCCGGCGAGTTCGCTGGTGGCGGCGATTTTCACGGCATTCAGCGCCGCGGCATTAGCCGCCACGGACAGCATGCCGTAGGTCTGATTCCAGACCGCGTAGTCTATGGCGAGGCCGGCGCATCCCACCACCGGCACGGCCATGATGGCGGTGAGCACTGCCACGGTGCCGCGGCGCATGTTACTGTGGCTTATCATCATGGCAGCGTGCAACTTACCACGTTACCAGTCGGCGCCGTGGGGTTGAAGGTTATTTCCTGATCGGTTCCGCCGAGCGGGACCGGCTGCGCGGCGGACGCGTAAAGCGTCATTGGCTTCAGGAAGAACGGAAAGCTCGGCGTGAATTGATACCATACGTCCGCCACGACCTGCGGCGTCTGGATGATCGCGCCGCCTGATTGTTTTGTCGCATCGATCATTTTGGTAAGCTGGGTTGAATCGTTGGGAAACTGCGCGACCGTGGTGAGGGCGCCGCAGGCCCGCAGCAAGGGTGTTGCCATGGTCGGCGTTTGATCCAGTTGCACGCCGCCTTGGGTGAGATAAGAGCTCCACAGCGTATAGGGTGTCTGTGTCAGGGTAGTTTCGGCGGTGCACCCATTCGATTGTACGCAGAGTGGCAGGTAGGCGACGCCGGACAGCGTAACGGCATAGCTACCGCGATCGATACCGCTATTGTTGCCGAGATTGAGGCCGGGCATGACGGCATAGAGCGTGCTCATGGCGGTTTGCATTTGCGTGGCGGTGAGGCTGGTGGTGGTGGCGCCCGGGGTAATGGAGAGTTTTTCGGCTGCCTGTGCCACCGCATCCGCGGCACTCTGCACCTGTTCCCAGATAATCAGAACACGGCCGATATCGAACACCGCCAGCGCCAGAGTGCAGTAGATCGGCGCCACCAGGCCGAACTCCAGCGCGGCGATCGAGCGGCGCGTGGCGAAACAATTGCGCCGGCCACTCAGCATCCCACACCCTTCGTCTGGCCGCCGGCAAAGGTTTCGTTCACAAAACCGGCGCTGGCGCTGCTGAGATGAACCAGCGCACCATTATAGAAGGTGGCGAAGGCAGGGACAAGGCCGCCGATAAAGGTTGGCCCGGCGTACCATGCTTCCAACAGCATCAACTGGCCGGCCTGGCCGGTACACACGCTGCCGTTGGCGGACCCCGCATTCTGCAGCGTAATGACGGTGGGTGCGTTATAGTAAGTATAGCCGGCCGGGATCGGCGCAACGCCGACGATCAGGCGGCCGCAATCCAGCAGCGGACCAAGGCCTGGGCACACCGCGGAGGCAACGAATGTTCCGCTGGGCTCGTCATTCGTGCCTTGCGTTGTGCCAACCTGCACGGAGCGGGCAGCTTCATCCACCGCATTCGTCAGCACCGACTGGACGAACAGATCGTAGCCGACTTCCAGGACGCCGAGCACGAGCAGGAAGAGCGGCATGGCGGCGATCGCGAATTCGAGCGATACGGTACCGCAGCGGTTGTGGCGGAGCATGAACCTGCACGATTAATCTTCGTGCAGGATAGCGAGGCCGGGCTAAAAAAGAGGAAACGTCATCCGCGGTCAAACAACAGCGAGAACCACATCGGCAAGGTACTAAGAAAGCAGCTCTTTTTTAAAAAAGAACCAAAAAACTTTTTCTGTTACGGGTGGCACCCAATTCCATCGCCTTGAACCTTCCGCCGGCCGCCACAGTCAAAAGTTTTTTGTTTCTTTTTTTCAAAAAAGAAAATACTTCCTTGCTTCGCTCGCGTGACCGTCATGCGGCCGGGCTACGACCAACGACGCTCAGCGCCAGCGCGCCGAACAGCGCACCGCCGGCGGTAAAGGCCGCCAAGCCGACCAGCATGCGCAATCGCACGCGGTGCGCCTCAGCGGTAAACGCAGCGAAGCTGCGCTGCCGTTCGGTGGCCACGCGCGACGCCAGTGTGCCCTGCCCCGTGAGCACGCGGTCGGCGCTATCGTCCAGGGCAGGCCTCAGGGCGATGAGCTTCGCCGGATCGGATTGATCAGCCAGCACCTGGCGCAGCGCCGCGTCCCGCGCCAGGGCGTGCTCGTACGGCACTTGCGCGCCCCAGATGCCGGCGCCGCCAACGAGCCCCACGGCCGCGAATGCCATGACGAGAAATCCCGCCCAGGCTCGGTCATCTCGCGTCACATGCGCCTCACAAGTCTTTCTTAATCGCAGCGCACCATACTGGCCACGGATCGGCGGGATAAGCCATGCAGACCGGGCATGTCGTAGAATGGGTGGGCGACCAGCAGCCGGCAGCGCGGGCTGCGGGTCATGTGGGCCGCGCGCGTTGGCCGGCACGCCGGATAGCGGCGGTGGAAGCGCTGTGGGGGCGCGGCTTTATCGGGCCGGGTGGCGCGCCGGAAACGCTGCGCCTGGCGGAGCCGATCGGCCTCACCAGCGATGTATCGCTTCTCCTGGTCGGCGGCGGCCTCGGCGGCCCGGCGCAAACGATTGTGGAAAATTTCGGCAGTTGGGTGGCAAGCTTCGAGGCGGACCGGGAGCTTGCGGCGGTTGCCGAGCAGCGGCGCGGCCGCCACCCGACGGCGCGGCGCATGCAGGTGGCCGGCTGGGACCATGCCAACCCCAGTTTCGGTCATCACAACGCGCATCACGCCATGGCGCTGGAAGCCGCGCGCGGCAACGGGCTGGAGGCGATGCTGAGCGGCATGGCCGAGGCGCTGCGGCCACAAGGTCATGTGGTGGTGACGGAACTGGTGGCGGAGGGCCCGGCGCCCGGCCAGGATCGCGAGTTTGCGGCCTGGTGCAGGTTGGAGAATCGACTGCCGCATCTGCCGCGACTGGATGAAGTTACCGCCTGCCTGACGCGGCTCCGCTTTGACGTGCGGGTGGTGGAAGATGTGTCCGACCGTCATGTAACCGCGACCCTGGGTGGTTGGCGGGCGGCGGTGAAGGCGATGGCAGGCGGCCCAAAACCGGACATGGCCGCGGCGGCGGCCTTCGTCACCGAGGCGGAGCTTTGGCTGCTGCGCATCAGGCTGATGCGGCGCTTCGGCTTTCGCCTGGTACGCTGGCACGCCGTGGGTACGGCTTGACAGCAGCAGGCAGCGCCCTGTAAGCGCGCCGCCTCTCCCGAGGTTTTGTCATGAAGATCCGCAACAGCCTGCGGGCCGCCAAGGTCCGCGACAAGAATTGCCGCGTGGTACGCCGCCACGGGCGAGTCTATGTCATTAACAAGAAAAACCCGCGGATGAAGGCGCGCCAGGGCTGAGGTCAGGCGTCCGTTGCCAGGGATCAGTCGCCAGACAGATTCCGTTCGACATTGGCGCCTCCGGTCCTGGTACTGGCGTTTTCACCGGGGACACCTAACATGCGGGCATGATCCCGCTGCCGCCGCCCAAGCCGGACGTTCTTGCCCAGCGCGATGCGATCGTCGCCGGACTGCGGCGAATCGTGCCTGGCGAGGCGGTGATTGCCGAGCCCCTGCTCCTGCGGCCGTATGAGACGGACGGGCTGGCCATCTATCGCCAGCCGCCGCTCGCCGTCGTGCTGCCGGAAACAACTGACCAGGTGGCCGAACTGCTGCGCTTTTGCCGCGCCGGCGGGGTGCGGGTGGTGCCGCGCGGCGCCGGCACGTCGCTTTCCGGCGGCGCGCTGCCCCTGGCCGACAGCGTGGTTATTGGCCTCGCGCGGATGAACCGCATCCTGGACGTGGATTTCGCCGATCGTTTCGCCGTGGTGCAGGCGGGCGTGACCAATCTCGCCATCACCGGCGCCGTGTCGAGCCAGGGATTTTTCTACGCCCCCGATCCCTCCAGCCAGTTGGCCTGCATGATCGGCGGCAACGTGAACATGAATTCCGGCGGCGCGCATTGCCTGAAATACGGCGTGACGGCGAATAATCTGCTCGGCCTGAAGGCCGTTACGATCGACGGTGACATTCTGGATATCGGCGGCACGCATCTGGACACTGCCGGCTATGACTGGCTCGGCCTGCTCACCGGCAGCGAGGGCATGCTGGCGGTGGTCACGGAAGTCACGGTGCGGATCCTGCGATCGGCGGAAGGCACCCGCGCCATGCTGGCCGGATTTTCCAGCAACGAAATCGCCGGTGCCTGCGTCGCCGCGATTATCGGCTCCGGTATCATTCCGGTTGCCCTCGAATTCATGGACCGGCCGGCGATCCATGCCTGCGAGGCGTTTGCGCAAGCCAATTATCCGCTCGATGCGGAAGCCATGCTGATTATCGAAGTGGAGGGTTCCGCGGCCGAACAGGATTTTCTGCTCGGCAGGCTGGAGGCGATTTGCCAGCAATTCGATCCCGTGAGCCTGCGCGTGGCGGCGACCGCCGAGGAAAGCGCCGCCATCTGGAAAGGGCGCAAGGGCGCGTTCGGCGCCGTGGGCCGCATCAGTCCCGATTATTTCTGCATGGACGGCGTTATTCCCACCAGCCGCCTGTCGGAAACATTGCACCGTATCGGCGTCATGGCGAACGATTCGGGCCTGGCCGTCTGCAACATCTTTCATGCCGGCGACGGCAATTTGCATCCGCTGATCATGTTCGATGCCAACGATCCGGTGCAATTCGCCAAGGCGGAAATTCTCGGCGCGGATATTTTGAAGCTGTGCGTGGCGATGGGCGGTTGCCTCACTGGCGAGCATGGTGTGGGTGTAGAAAAGCGCGATCTGATGGACGTGCAGTTTTCCGCCATCGATCTCGATCAGCAGCGGCGCATCAAAACCGCTTTCGATCCGGAATGGCTGCTTAATCCGGCAAAGGTTTTTCCGCTGCTTCCGGCCGCATAGAAGAAGATGTTTTTTTGTAACTGCCCGGTAGGACAACCATTTGAAAAGTAAGGAAGGCAAGCAGTTCTTTTTTGAAAAAAAGAACCAAAAAACTTTTGTCCGTTTCAGGCAGCGCCCGAATCCACCCATCTGCACAGGCTGTTGGATGCCATTGATAAAAGTCTTTTGCTTCTTTTCTTCAGAAAAGAAGTTCTTTCTTCCCTGTTCTTCCTTTCTCCCTAGCTGGGCAGTTACTTCCCTTCCTTTTTCTGTCGCGACTGGCCATCCCGCATTGCACCGATGATCGCGCCATCAGACGAGGCATCGCTTGCCGAAGCGATATGCGCGGCCTACGCTTCCCGCGCGCCACTTGCCATAAGCGGCAACGGCACGTTGGATGGCATGTTGCGGCCCGTGCAGGCCGCACAGTTCCTCCGCATGGATCAGTGCCGCGGCATTACGCTGCATTCGCCGAAGGAACTCGTTCTTGCCGCGCGGGCCGGCACGACACTGCGCGACATCGAAACGGCACTGGCGGCCACCGGACAGCACGTGATCGCCGAGCCACCCGACTATTCGCGCCTGATGGGCACGAACACGATGCCAACCATCGGCGGGATTGTCGCGGCCAATCTTTCCGGCCCGCGCCGCATCGCCGCCGGCGCCATGCGCGATCACGTGCTGGGGGTGCGCGCCGTGAACGGGCTTGGCGAGGTGATCGCCAGCGGCGGCCGCGTGCTGAAGAACGTGACGGGGCTAGATCTGTGCAAGCTGCTGGCGGGAAGCCACGGCACACTTGCAGTGCTCAGCGAAATTACCCTAAAAATCCTGCCGGCACCTGAAACATCGGCGAGCGTCGTGTTGCGCGGCTTGCCGCCCGCGCAAGGTGTCGCGGCACTTGCCGCCGCGCTCGGTTCTCCATTCGGCGTTTCCGGCGCCGCCTATCTGCCGCCGGCAGCCGCTTCCCGCCTCGATGAGGACGCGCCGATCGTGATCGCGCGGATCGAGGAGTTTGCGGAAAGCGTCGCCTACCGCAGCGAACGATTGGCGGCGCTACTGTCGGCATTCGGGGTGGAGCGGCAAATTTGGCCGGCAGAACGAAGCCGCGCCGCGTGGGCTGCCATACGTGACGCGGATGTGCTGCCGGCAAACGAAACGGACGCTGTCTGGCGGGTCTCGGTGCGGCCATCGCGCGGGCCTGACGTGCTTGCGGTGGCGCAACAGGTGGGCGCCGACGGCTATCTGGATTGGGGCGGCGGCCTGCTGCTGCTCGCGGGGCCGCCATCCGAAACGATGCATGCCACCATCATGACCGCGGCGCACGCCGCCGGCGGTGTTTGGACTTTGTTGCGCGGCCCGATGGGGCTGCGTAGCGCTGTTCCGGTTGTTCCCAGGGAACCACCGCCGCTCGCCGCCCTGACGCGCCGTGT